>JBOGUH010000238.1:0-3568 GCA_050695975.1 Anaerolineae bacterium | reverse complement strand
GGCTAAATCGCACCGATTCAAGTTCAACGTCGACTTGACACCGCCGTGGGCGCCGTCCAAACCAGGCCGGCCGACGCCACCCTCGCCGGCTTCACCGCCGCAACGCGCCGCAAAGACAGCCGCGACTGAAGAGGAGCGACTGATGATTTTGCGTATGCTTCAGGAGCACAAGATCAGCGCCGACGAGGCATCGCGTTTACTGGATGCGCTGGAGAAATAAATGCTCGCCAACACCGCGCGTTTTTCCTTTCGGCGTCTGGAGACGCCTCCGACGTTCGCGCTGGAGGGATAAATGGTCGCCAGCGCCGCGCGCCGCCGCACTCCATTTTCGGGGCTGCGCCCGATCGAGATCGCCCGCGATCTGGTGGGCGTGGCTGACCTGATCGTCGAAGCCTTCCGTGACGAAATGGATCCGTCGGGCGAACGCGCCGTGCGCGAAATGCGCGCGCTGGGCCGCTGGGCCTTCCTGTTTGGCTGGATGGATCGCCTCGCGCCGCCGGGCGAGGGCATGGCGCCGGGCTTCGTGTGGATCGAGGATGGCCGGGTCGTGGGCAATGCGTCGGTTCGGCGCATCGGGTCGTTCGGGCGCGGCTGGCTGATCGGCAACGTGGCCGTTTCGCCGGCGTGGCGGCGGCGCGGCATCGCGCGATCGATGATGCTTGCGGCGATCGACCTGGCCCGCCAGCAGCGCGGCGAATGGGTCGCGCTGCAAGTTCGATCGGATAGCGTGGCCGCGAAGAACCTTTACCTGTCGTTGGGTTTCAAGGAGACTGGCGAGACGATCCAGTATCGGCGAACCCGATTCATCCCTATAGCCCTACCCGAGTCGCCCGTCGAAGGGCGATTGCGGCGCGGATACGTCACCGACGCGGAACGCATTTACCAGCTGGCGCAGGCGGCCATCCCCGAAGCGCTGCGCTGGGCCGAGCCGCTGCGCCGCGACGATTTTTGGATGGGTTTCGATCGCAGCCTGAGCAACCGGCTGACCGGCCGGCGCGAAGCGTGGTGGGTGATTGATTCGAGCTTCGGGATCGTAGGCGCGTCGCACGTCGAAGTTCCGCGCGCCCGGAACGACGGTCGCCTGCGCGTGTGGGTTGCGCCCGCGCAGCAGGGCCGTTACGAGGATCGGTTGGTGCGCGCGGCGCTGGCCTCGATCGGAGGCGCAGCTCAGCGGCCCGTGACTGCCAGCGTCCCGGCTGCGCAGACGGCCGTGCGCGCGGCACTGGAAGCGGCCGGATTCGACGTGCTGAGCCGGCTGACGCACATGCGGCTCGATGTCCGCTGAGCGCTGGCGCGGCTCCGCCCGAGGGAAAAGCCAATGATGCGGTGGGCGATCAGCCATCGGCCATAAGCGATACGCAACATGAGAACATCTGAAGAACGCGCGAAGATATTGCAGATGGTCGCCGATGGCGAGATCACTGCCGACGAGGCCTCGCGCCTGCTGGCGGCGCTGGGTGGTGACGAGGCAGTCGGTGAAGGGGACAGCCCGTCGCCGCCGGTCGAGATGCCACACTTCGGCAACTTGTGGCTGATCCCGATGTACGTCGGACTGGTGCTGTTCGTGTGCGGCGCGCTGGCGGTGTATCCAGTGTATGCGTCGAGTGGATCGTGGCTGCTGGTCGTATGCGGCTGGCCGCTGTTCGTCATCGGGATGCTGACGATGCTCGCCGCGTGGCTGGCGCGCCGGTCGCGCTGGATTCACATCCGCATCACCAACGTCGATGGATCGAAGCGCAATATCAAGCTCAGTTTCCCGCTGCCGCTGCGCTTGACCGCGTGGGCATTGAAGATCGGGGCGCGCTTCGTGCCGAAGTTGAAAGACACCAGCATCGACGAGGTGATCGTCGCGTTGAACGAGGGTCTGAGCAGCGATCAGCCGTTTTACGTCGATGTGCAGGAGGGCGACGAGGGCGAGCGGGTGCAGGTGTATATCGGTTAGTCAGTTAGTCAGGTAGTCAGTTGGTTAGTTGGATGGTTGGTTTAGCCACGTGTCACGTAGTAGATTGGAATGCATCATGGCTACTGTTGAAGAACGCATGCAGATTCTGAAGATGATCGAGGAAGGCAAGATCAGCGCCGAGGAAGGCGCGAAGCTCTTGCAGGCGCTGAGCGCCGGCCGGAGCGAGAAGCAAAAACCGGCGGGCGACGAGCCGCGTTGGTTCCGCGTCCGGGTGACCGATCTGGACACCGGCAAGAACAAGGTCAACGTCAACATCCCGATGGGCCTGGTCAACGTCGGCATCAAGATGGGCGCGCGTTTCGCGCCAAATGTCGAGGGCCTGAACTACGAGGAGATCTCGGAAGCAATCAAGTCCGGCGCGCAAGGCAAGATCATCGACGTGGTGGACGAGGAAGACGGCGAGCGCGTGGAGATATTTATTGAGTAGCAGTCAATCCGCCTTTGGACCGTCGTCCAGTTGGAGCGTTCAGTCTATACTTGGGCTAACACACTGGGGGGAAGACGACCATGATGGATCGCTCATTTGTTTATCGCTGGCTGATCGGCGGACTTGGACTGTTGGTTGCCGATGCGCTGGTGCCGGGCATTCACTACGACGGCAACGCGACCGAGTTCATCATCCTGGCGCTGATCTTCGGCCTGGTCAATGCGCTGCTCAAGCCGATCCTCGCGCTGCTGACCTGCCCGCTGGTGCTGTTGACATTAGGCTTATTCATGCTCGTCATCAACGCGCTGCTGCTGGGTCTAACCAGTTCATTGGGGCGATCGATCGGTATCCCGTTCGTCGTAGATAGCTTCGGCGCGGCGTTCTGGGGCGGGATCATCATCAGCTTGGTTGGTCTGTTGGCGACGATGTTTATCCGGGACAACAGACAAGTGGTATAGGACGTGTTGCGTAGAATGGGGGATTCAATGCAAGGCCAGGTCAAGATCGAGAGCCTCGCCAAGATTTATCACACGCGGCAGCGCCAGGGCCTGTTCAAGTCGACGCACAAGCAGGTCGAAGCGCTGAAAGACGTATCGCTCGAAATCCGGCCGGGGGAAATCTTCGGGCTGCTGGGTCCCAACGGCGCGGGCAAGACCACGCTGATCAAGTGCCTGACGACGCTGCTGCTGCCAACCCGAGGCGAAGCCTGGGTGAACGGCTATCGTTTGACGCAGGACGATAACCTGATCCGGGCCAGCGTGGGTTGCATGCTGATGGGCGATCGGGGGCTCTATTGGAAGTTGACCGGTCGCGAGAACCTTGCCTTCTTCGGCGCGCTGTATCACCTCAGCCCGGCCGATCGCCGCCGCCGCGCCGACGAGATCATCGAGCGGCTGAGCCTGGGCGATCTCGCCGACCGGTCCGTCGAGACCTACTCGTCCGGCCAGAAGATGAAACTGGCTTTCGCCAAGGCGCTGATCAACGATGCGCCGCTGCTGATCCTGGACGAGCCGACCAACACGCTCGATCTGCCCTCGGCCCGCGAGCTGCGCGCCGTGGTGCGTGATTTGAACCAGGCGGGCAAGACGGTGATCTACACCACGCACATCATGGTCGAAGCCGAAACGATGTGCGATCGGGTGGCGATCATCGATCGGGGCGAAGTGCTGGCGTTAGGC
>JBOGUH010000237.1:0-1979 GCA_050695975.1 Anaerolineae bacterium | reverse complement strand
AACGCATACGGCGCGATTCAGACCACGGTATTCGCTGACTCTTCAACTCGCCAACTGGCAACTCGCAACTCGCCATTCGCTACTCATATCGCAGCGCCTCGATCGGGTTCAGCCGGGCGGCGCGCAGCGCCGGGTACAGCCCGGCGATCAAGCCGACCAGCGCCGACATGCCAGTCGACAGCGCGATCGTCACCGGCGACAGGCGGGGAGCGAACTCCTGGCTCAGGCCGGCGATCGACAGCGCGCCCGTCACGCCGAGCGCCACGCCGATCAGCCCGCCGGTCAGCGCCAACGTCATCGACTCGACCAGAAACTGGATCAGGATGTCCCGCCGCTTCGCGCCAATTGCCTTGCGCAGGCCGATCTCGCGCGTGCGCTCGGTGACGGTCACCAACATGATGTTCATGATGCCGATCCCGCCGACCAACAGCGAGATGCCGGCGATCGCGCCGAGGAATACGGTGATCGCCGCGCTGATCTGGCCGAAGGTCGACAGCAGGTCGTTCTGCGAAAGGATCGTGAAGTCGTCGTCGTCGCGGTACGAAATCCGGTGCGTGTCGCGCAGCGTGTCGATCGAGTCAACTTTGACCGGGTCGAGCCGTTCCGGGGCCGTCGCCTGTATGAGAATGATGTTGACGCCCGGCAACCCGGCCGGCGAGCGCAGGTCGGTCAGCCGTGCGCGCGCCGTGCTGATCGGCGCCATCACTTGATTGTCGTCGTTGGCGAACTGATTGCCGCCGCGATGCTCCAGCACCCCAATCACGCGGAACGGCACGTCGTTGATGCGAATTGTCTTCCCCAACGCATCCACGTCGACGGGGAAGATTTCGTTGAGCACAGTCTGTCCGACAACCACCACCCGCGCGCGGGTCAGCACATCTTCCTCGTCGATGAGCCGGCCCGCTATCACGCGGAAGCCGCGCGCGTCCGCGTAGTCGGCGCTGACGCCGCGCACCGTCGTGATGATGTCTTTGCGGCCATAGCGCGCCAGCGCGTCGATCCGCAGCAGCGGTGTCACGCTCGAGGCATCCGGCACGCGCAGCGGATTGTCCAGCACGCCCGCATCGCGTTCGGTCAGCGTCGTCTGGTTAAACCCGGCCGGGGTGAACTGCGTCCGCTGCGATCCGCCCAGGCGCGGCCACACGAACAGCAAGTTAGTGCCCAGCGAATTGAACTGGTCGTTGATGAACTGCTCGACGCCCTGCCCCACCGACAGCAGCGTGATCACCGCCGCGGTGCCGATCACGATGCCGAGCATCGTCAGCGCCGAGCGGAGCCTGTTGGTCGCCAGGGCGGATAGAGCGTTGCGAATATTCTCGTAAACGATCATACTCCAATGTATGTCTACTCACCGTCCCTTAGCCCGAACGCATCGCGGATTGCCGCGCGCTGCAAGCGGTGGAACGTCTGCGCCAGGTTTTCGGGCGTGTAGGGTCGGCGCTTCTCCAGCCACCATTGCACCAGCGCGATCCGCGCCCCCGCCAGATAGTTCGCCAGCACGTCGAACGGGATGGTGCTGTCGGCTTCGGCAAAGGCGGCGCGCAGGTTGGCTTCGATTTCCTGCGCGCTCCAGTCACGAATGCGCCGCAGGATCAGCAGTCCATCCTTGCCCTGGAAGATGGGATACAACCGCGCTCGCGCGTCTTCGAGATGCCGGTATGCCGATGTCATCCCCGGTGGCGCTTCAGGCGACAGCAGTTCTTCTCGGGAGAGGGGGTGGGGGTAGAGCGGTCCGAAATGGAACTCGCTGACGATGGCTTCGTGGCAGCTCATGAATAAGTCGTCTTTGCTGCTGTAGTGCAGATAGAAGGTGGTACGCCCGACGTTGGCGCGATCCACGATCTCCTGAATGGTGATCGCATCATATCCACGTTCGCTGATCAAGTCGATCAGCGCCTCGTGCAGCCGTTCGCGCGTGCGCCGTATCCGCGGGTCAGTCTTCGTCATGCAGCATCCGCCACAGATGAGCAATCGTACTC
>JBOGUH010000236.1:0-1737 GCA_050695975.1 Anaerolineae bacterium | reverse complement strand
GGGCCATGCTGAGCACCCCTGACCATTTTGCTCGAAGTGGACTGGCCAGTCCACGTGCGCGGCTGGACTTGTTAGTCCAGGCGGAGCAGACTGAGGTTTCGTTAGGCGCTCTGTACCGGGGTGTGTTTCTCGATCGAGATGGGACGATCAACGAAGAAGTCGGTTATCTCCGCCGCCTCGATCAATTTCGGTTCATCGACGGCGCGGCCGAGGCTGTCAAATTGCTCAACGAATCCGGACTGAAAGTCGTGATTGTCACCAACCAGGCCGGCGTCGCGAGGGGCTATCTTTCCGAACAGGCTCTGCAGCAGATTCACTGCGTGATGGCCGAAGCGCTTCGCGCGCAGTACGCTCGTCTGGATGGCATCTATTACTGCCCGCATCATCCGATCGAAGGTGTGGGAGCCTATAAGATTGAGTGCGACTGCCGTAAACCGAAACCGGGCATGATGGAAAGGGCCGCCAGAGAATTAAACATAGACCTGAGCAGGTCTTTTATCGTGGGCGATAAGATCACCGATCTCGAAACCGGCTATGTCGTGGGCTGCAAGACCGTTTTGGTTCGAACCGGGTATGGGCTGACGTCGGAAGAGCAGTTCGTCGACCGGCCTTTTCAGCCAGACTATGTCGCCGACAATGTGCTCGAGGCGTCGCGCTGGATTCTGAAGCAAGCCGTAGGGGCTGGCGCGTAATCGGGCCAGCTCCAACTTTTTCCAACTTATTTCCTACTTCTTTCAAACTGTTCTATGCTACCGTTCTCAGGAAGTGTAGGCGGAAGGTGAAAATGGCGTCGATAGATTTATTCGATCCAGCAGGTCACTCCTTTCTGGTGACGGGCGGCGCGGGCTTCATCGGCTCGCACCTCGTCCGCCGGCTCGTCAGCGACGGGGGGCGCGTGCGCGTGCTGGACCTGTTTACCACCGGGCGGCGGGAGAACCTGGTCGACGTCGCGGACAGGATCGAACTGCTCGAAGGCGACATCAGCGACGTGGCGACGGTGCGCCAGGCAGTCGCGGGCGTCGAGTACGTCCTGCACCTGGCTGCGCTGGTCTCGGTGCCACAGTCGATCGACTACCCGGAGCGCAACTTCGAGGTGAACGTCGTCGGCACGCACAACCTGCTGCTGGCGGCCCGCGACGCGGGCGTGCGCCGGTTGGTGTTCTCTTCCTCCTGCGCGGTCTACGGCGACCACGCCACGCCGCACCACGAGGAACTGGCGCCGAGCGCGCTCTCGCCCTACGCGGCAGCCAAGCTCAGCGGCGAGCAACTGTGCCGCTCGTTCACTCACGTCTATGGTTTGCCGACGGTGTCTCTGCGTTACTTCAACGTCTTCGGCCCATTCCAAGACCCTGGCAGCGACTACGCAGCGGCGATCCCGCGTTTCATCACGGCGCTGCTAAACGGTGAGCGGCCGACGGTCTATGGCGACGGCCGCCAGTCGCGCGACTTCGTCTACGTCGCCAACGTCGTCGAGGCGAATCTGCTCGCATGCAGCGCAGACGCGGCGGTGGGCGGCGTGTTCAACATCGGAACCGGACACGAGACGAACCTCCTCGACCTCCTGGCCATCCTTGAGGATATCGTAGGCCGTCAGGCGCAGCCGATCTTTGCGCCGCCGCGCGCCGGCGATATCGTCCGATCCTGCGGCGACATCACACGCGCCGGCGCAGCGCTCAACTACCGGCCCATTGTCACCCTCACCGAGGGACTGCGCGAAACAGTCGCGCGGTACCACGC
>JBOGUH010000235.1:0-2085 GCA_050695975.1 Anaerolineae bacterium | reverse complement strand
TTATGCTCGCCGTCCGCGTCCTCGCGGACGGCCACCGCGCGAACGCGGCGGCAGAGCGGGAATGGGCTACTTCCTCGGTAGCGTGAACGAAAAGGCGGCGCCGCGTCCGGGCGTCGAACTGACCTCGATGTGGCCGCCGTGCGCTTCCACGATCGCTTTGGCGATGTACAGCCCCAGGCCGGAGCCCTGCGTCCGCCGGCTGAGCGCATCGTCCGCGCGATAGAATCGCTCGAAGATGCGCGGCTGTTCTTCGACGGGAATGCCGATGCCTTCGTCGCTGACCGTGATCTCCACGGCGTCCGGCATGACCCGGCCCGATACACGAATCGAGCCGCCGTTTGGCGAGTACTTGATCGCATTGCCGATCAGGTTGCTCAGCAGCTGCTCGATGCGCGCTGCGTCGGCTTGCACGGTCGGGAAGGATGGCGGGAAATCGGCCGTGAACGGGTGTTGGGTCGTCTGCGTGCGGAACAGCTCGACCAGGCGCTTCGCCACCGCGTCGATCGCCACGTCGCTGCGATTGAGCTTCAGCCCGCCCGCCTGCAGGCGCGACGCATCCAGCAAATTGTCGATCAATTGGGTCAGCCGATCGGCTTCGTCCTCGATGATCGTCGCGCTTTCGCGCACGGTGTGCGGATCCCAGTGTGCGTCTTCGCGGCGCAGCGTCCCGGCGTAGCCTTTGATCAGCGCGACCGGCGTCTTGAGCTCGTGCGAGATGATTGAAATGAACGTGTCCTTCAGCTCGTCCGCTTCGCGGAAACGCGTGATGTCGCGCACGTTTGCGATCAGGTTGACCACCCGGCCTTCGCGATCGAACAGCGGCGCGTAGGTGATGCCCACGCTCACGCGCGATCCGTCGCGGCGCTGCAGATCGCCTTCGACGTACAACGGTCCGCTGACCAAAAGCCCGGCACGGCTGCGCGTGACGAGCGGCCAGCCGCCGGCAGCGGCTTCGGCCAGTGTCATGCCGGCGCGCTTAGAGTGCAGACCGATCACGTCGTCGTGATGCCGGCCGATCGCCTGCGCAGCCGACCAGCCGGAGACGCGCGCCAGCGACTGGTTGAACTTGGTGATTCGAAACGAAGGGGCGAGGATCATCACGCCATCCGCGCTCGCCTCCAGGATCGCGTCGAGGCGACGCCTTTCCTGTGTCGACTGTTGGTATAGGCGCGCGTTGTTCACGGCGATCGCCGCCTGATCGGCAAACGCTTCCAGCATCTGCCGGTCGTTGGCGGAGAATTCGCCGCCGGAATTACGAAAAATGTAGATCGACCCGACGGTTTGGTTGCCAATGCTCATCGGCAGCGCGACCACCTGGCGCAGCGGCATCCCGGCGGCCAGCGCGATCTGCGCCAGATTTCGCCTCGGTAAGCCGCTGCTATTGTCGATTCCGTCTGACCAGAGCGGCGCGAGCAAGCCTAACCGCTGCGGGGCGATGCCGAAACTGGCGCGGACGACAAACGCATTTTCGCTTGCGTCTGGCGCGTCGTCGTCGCGCAACACGATCAGCCCGGCGTGTCCTGACAGCATCTCGCCAGCCGCTTCGAGAATCAATCGCAGCACAGACGACAGGTCGAGCTGCGCCGTCAGCGCGCGGCTAATCTTCAGGAGGTATTCGCGTTGGCGAACCCGGTAGTCGGTGAGCACGGATCTCGATCGTGCGGCAGATGTGCGCTGGATTATAGCATAGTTGCATCGCGCCGCTGCTCTAATGAGGCCGTTCTGCGACGCAGCAGTGTGGATACGCTTGACATTGGATAATGTGTGTGGTAGCTTTACGGCCTGTTAGAGGCTGGTTGAAAATCAACCACAAAGACACCAAGACCCGAAGCAAAGCCTTGAAATCCTTAGTGCCTTCGTGTCTTGGTGGTTCTTAATAAGGACTCTTCAGACAGGCTCTTAGTAGAATGAGGTCTGTTGTCTCGACGACAGGGCCGTGCACGACCCACTTGCGGGAGGGCGCAACGTGTCGATTGAGAAAAGCGGTTACTATTATCCCAACCGGATTGCCCGCATTTATCTCCTGGCGATGGAAGAGATTATGGGCAAGAATGGTCTGAACGCCGTTCTGAACATGGCCAAGCT
>JBOGUH010000234.1:0-6976 GCA_050695975.1 Anaerolineae bacterium | reverse complement strand
CAAATCGCGTGTGCTCACTCAACCAGGACTGGATGTGTGGCGCCAGGCCGGCTGCGCGGCCGCGATCGGCGGCTGGGTTCAGGATGACGATCGTTTTGGGCATACGACCTCGTCGTTAGATGCGGGTTTGTGTGGTGATCAACACCATCGCGTCCCATACGTCGCGCCACCTGTCTACTATTCGCCTTAACTAAAGTTGCCTTACAAGTCACACAAGTTCGGGCGACAGCCCGCCCTGGCTCGCGTAGCGGCCAGCGGGCCAGGGTTGCACTGTCGCCCGCGCCCCGCAGTACAACACATGCGGTGCAGCCTGCCCTCGCGCAGCGGGGGTGCTCCCGCTGCGGGGCGAGCGAGTGCTTGACTAATAAGCCTTGCGTAGTTCCCGCCGCAGTTGCACTGCGGCGGGTACAACTGCGGGGCGAACGAGTGTAAGGCAATTGACTTGCAGTGCCATAGTGACAGTGCTATACTTGCCGCGTCTTATGATCAGCCAGAATGCTCGTGGGGACGAAGAACTGGCGCAGGTGTGGGCTACTCGCCTCCAGCAGTGGGGGATCGGCGGGTTGGCGCCGTTTGTCGTCGACATCCTCCGTCCGTTCGGTTTCCTGGGGGCGCAGGCGCTTCACCTGTTGGCGCCGGTTTTGACGGCGTTTTCCTCTCCGGCCGCAATCGATCGACTGGCCAGTTTGCTCGAATCCTCCGAATCGCTCGATCGCCTGTCTGACGCGATCGCCTCTGGCGCAGCTGGCCCTGAGGAAAAAGCCAGGGTCCTCCCTTCGCCGCCCGACCAAGACTAGGGAGTGGTTAATGGCCGAGCAGATCGTATGGATCGGACTGATTATCGTCTTGCTCTCGCTGCTCATCGCCGCATGGGTATTCAGCCTGGCAGCCCGGCGGCGCGGGCGCGTTCCCCAGCTACGTCCCATTTCCGCATTCGAGGCGCTGCAGGGCCAATTGGGACGCGGCGTGGAGACCGGGCGCGCCGCCCACATCTCGATCGGCGTCGGCGGCATCGTCGGCGAGGAGACACTCGTCACGCTGGCCGGCGCATCGATCGTCGACAGCCTGGCCCAGGAAGCGGCCGACACCGGCGCGTCGCCCGTTGTCACGGCAGCCGATGGCGCCGCGCTGATCCTCGCCCAGGATATGTTGCGGCACCCTTACACCCGGCGCGGCGACCTCGGCGGCTACGATCCGCTCGACGTGCAGATGCTCGGCATGCAGCCATTCCAGTATGCGGCCGGCGCCATGGATCTCCTGGCCCACTCCCAGCCTGTGTCCAACGCGATGGTTGGATCGTTCGGGCCGGAAGTTGGACTGATCGCCGCGGAGGGCGCCAAGCAAGGACTCGTGCAAGTTGTCGGATCGACCGATGTGCGCGCTTTGGCGGTGCTCCAGCCATCGGTCGATCACGTGCTTGTCGGTGAAGAGGTCTTCGCGGTCGGCGCATACATCGATCGGCGGCCCGGCCACCTGGCGCGCCTGCAGGCGCAGGACCTGGCCCGCTACATCTTGATCGGCGTCATCGTATTGGCCGCGCTGTTGCGCACAGTCCTCGGGTGATCACACCATGCTCCTCAAGCGCATCTTTCCCGTCGCACTCACGATCGCTATCGGCTGGCTGGTTTTGATCAGTTTCCTGCCCCTCGATCGCAGCAACCCGTTGGTCGCCAGCCTGGTCAATGTGCGCACCCTCCTCATCGAGTGGGCGTTGATTCTCGCTGCGTTCGCGCTGTTGCTGGGTTACCTCAACTTGATCGCCATCCACATCCGGCGCGTCCGGCAGGGCGAGAGCATCCTCTACAGCATCGTGTTGATCGTCAGTAGTTGGTTCGTATTGGGGTTGTGGGGCGGCAGTGTTCTCAGGGCACTGCAGGCCGGGTTGCCACTGCAGAACGCGATCCGGGGCACGGATTCCCTTGACGGTGTTTTCAATTTGATCATTGCGCCGGCGCAGTCCGCGCTGGGTGCGCTGCTGGCGATCCTCGTCGCCGTGGCCGGTTTCCGCGCCTTGCGCACGCGCAGATCGGGCGGCATGTGGTTGTTTGTGTTGACGGCGATCATCGTCGCGCTCACCCAGCCCGCCGTCCCGCCGATCGGCGCCGTCCTTCGCCCGATTCGCGAATTGTTCATCGATCCGGTCACCACCGGCGGCTTACGTGGTCTGCTGCTCGGCGTGGCGCTGGGCAGCATCGTCGTGGGTCTGCGCCTCCTCGTCGGCGCGGACAAGCCACAGAGCGATTAGCTATGAACTACTGTCCCAACTGCGGCACCGCCAATCGAGACGGCTCGCGCTTCTGCAACGAGTGTGGGCGCAAGCTGCCATCTAAGACGGGCATCATCTGCCCGATGTGCAGTCACGTCAACCCGGCCGCGAACGTCTACTGCGACAACTGCCAGGCCCGGCTGGTTCCGCTCACCCCGGCGTCGCAGCCCACGCCTCCGCCCGGCCCCCAGGCCGCGCCGGGTGGGGGAACCTCGCAGTTCAAGAAGGGTCTTTCTCTGCCGACGAAGCCGGCGGACGAATCGGCGCAGCCTGAAACTGAGCCGTCTGGACCCGAGCCTGACGAGACACCCGACTGGCTGGTCAAACTGCGGGCTGCCGCACCCAAAGCCTCAGAGATGAAGCCCAAGCCGCCGGAGCCGACTGAACCCGAACCCGCTGCTGGGAGTCTTCCGCCGCCGGCTGAGATTCCCGACTGGATGCGTCCAACCGAGGGAGAAGCGCCAGACTGGTTCAGGCGGATCACTGAATCGGCGCCCGCCGTTCAGCCGGTCGAATCGGCGCCACAGCCAAGCGAGGACGATCTGCCCGATTGGATGCGGGACCTCGACCTGGCATCGCCCGGCCAGCCTGTCCTGCGAAGTCCCCGACCGAAGGGAGTGGGGGGCGCAGTCGAAGGACCTGCCCCGCCTGCGCTGCCGGCTGAGGGCGGATCGGTGGCCGACGAGGCGGACTGGCTCGAACAGCTGCGAAGTGAGCCGGCGGCTTCCGATCGATCCGGGGAAGACCTCGATTGGTTGAGTGCGCGTGAAACGCCGCCATCGGTTGAGACTGAACCGGCCCCTTCGCAAGACACAGCGCCGGACTGGCTGGCTGGCTTACAGACACCGTCCGAAGTCGAGGCGCCCGCCCCTGCGGGCGAAGCCCCTGTCGGCGAGCTGGATTGGCTGGCAGAGATACGCGGTCCGTCTCAAGTGGAAACCCCACCAGAAGAACTCACTGCCGAAGAGCCCGCCTGGTTGGCCGACACTAAAGTGCGTTCCAGTCTACAGGCTCAGCCGGGGGTCTCCGAGACAGAAACCGCCGCTGACACTAAAGTGCGTTCCAGTGAGCGAGATTGGCTTAGCCGCATCACCGGATCGACTGATTTGCCCGCCGAGAAACCTGCGGTTGAGGGCGCCCCTTCTGCGCCTTCGGCAGGGCCCGAATGGTTAGGCGGAGTCGGGAGCGAGGCTTTATCGACGGAGATGGCGCCTGGATCGGAGCAAGCGCCGGATACGGGCGAAGCGCCGGATTGGCTGCGCGACGTTGGCATCGGTCAGCCTGCACAGGCCGAGAAGGAAGATGCGACGACGATCGTGAGCGGGCCGGTGGCCGCGTTCGTCGGTGAAGAAGTCGAGCCGGTTGAGCAGGGCGAAGCGCCGTCCTGGCTCACCGACGTGGGCCAGCTCCCCGCTCCGGCCGAAACCCAGGTGAGCCAGCCGGCCGAGCTGCCTGACTGGTTGCGCGACCTGGGTCCCTTGCCGAAGGCGCCCACGCAGCCTGAAGAGATCCCTTTTGGGGAGGTTCCGCCGGCTGAGCCGGGTCAAGTCCCCGACTGGCTACAGGCCATGCAGCCTGGTCGCGCTGCGCCGACGTTTGCCGACGAAGCGGGCCGACCGCTTGACACCACGTTCGATCGTTCGGCCGTCGACAGCACGGGCCTGGCAGCCGCGGCTATCCCGTCGTGGCTGCAATCTCTTCGGCCGACCGAGGCCCCCAGCGCGCCCGCGGCCGGCGTCGAGGAAAGCGTCGTCGAGAGCGAGGGCGTACTGGCCGGACTGCGTAACGTGCTGCCCGCTTCACCGTTCATGGGCACGCCGCAGGGCGCGCCGGCCGTTACTCGCGCGCAGATCCCCACTGCCGATCTGGCCCGCGCCGGCCTGTTCCAGGAATTGCTTGCGCGCGGCTCGCTTGCGCCGACCCTCGTTCGGCCGGGCCTCGGCCGCAAGTTCCGCATGGGCGATCGGATCAGCCGCTGGATCATCGCTGCGCTCATCATCATCTTGGCCTTCACGCCCAACGTGTCGAACATCGCCCAAAGCTTCTTCCAACTCGACGCTGTGGATGCGAGCCTGTACCGGCCAGCCCAGGAACAAATCGAGGCGCTGACGGCTGGCGATCGCGTGCTGATAGTCTTCGACTACGATGCGTTCCAGGCCGGTGAAATGGATACGATTGCCGAAGCGTTCCTGACGCACGTTCGTATGAAAGATGCCGATGTGAGCGTGACCAGCCTGAACCCGCTCGGACTGTCAATAGCCCATCGCCTGTTGCCAGATATACCATGCCTGAACCAGAACCAGTGCTACTTGCCTGGCCAGGCCGCCGGTGTCCAAAGCGCGCTGGCCTCCTCTCGGGCGAAACTGATCATCGTGCTGGCTGGCTCACCCGAACCGATGCGCTGGTGGATCGAGCAGGCCGCCACATCCGGCGCACAGACCCCGATCGTCGCCGGCCTGAGCGCAGGCGCACTGCCACAGGTCTTGCCGTATGTGCAATCGGGCCAGGTGAAGGCGGCGGTGACCGGTTTGATCGGCGGGTTGGCTTATCGGCGCTCGTTAGACCCCGAGCCGGACGCCGGAGACGACGGGCTGGATCGAATGGTGCGTTCTGAAGCGTTGTACCTGTCGCAGATTGCGTTCGCCGTGATCTTGATCGCCGGCGTGTTTGTATCACTCCTGACGCGGACAGGACGGGCCAACTGATGCCACCTGAAGCGATTCAGCTCATCGTCGGCACAGCCTTGACAGTCTTCGTGCTCTCTTACCTGATCGGCGACAACTTTCTGTATCGTCTGGCAATGCACATCCTCGTCGGCGTCGGCGCGGCCTACGTGGTCGGCGTGGCGATGGGTCAGGTGCTCTACCCGCGCCTGATCGCGCCGCTCACCAGCCCGGCCCTGGACGCGCGCGTGTTTGGCTGGTTTGGGGTGCTCGGCTGCGTGTTCCTGATCGCCAAGCTGCTGCGACGTGCAGCCTGGCTGGGCAACGTGGCGGTCGGGTACATGATTGGCGTAGGCGCGGGCGTGGCGATCGGTGGCGCGGTGTTCGGCACGCTGGCGCCGCAGGTGATCGCTTCAACTGCAAGTGGGTTGGGCAATTTACTGATCCTGGTTACAACCGTGGCGACATTGATCGCGTTCACCTATAGCCGCGCGGCCTGGCGCGGCCCAGTTGGGTGGATCGGGACGCTGGGTCGAGGCGCTCTCTACGTCGCCTTTGGCGCGGCCTTCGCGCTGGTGTTCATCACCGGCGCGAGCGTGCTGACGACGTGGGCGAGCGATATCGCCGTCGGGTTGGGCATCCGGTAGAGGGCAACGTGGCGCAAGAAGCGCTAGTCGATTCTCTGGTCGCACTCGATATTGGCAGCGTCAACACGAAGGCCGTGCTGGTGGCGCGTGTCGAAGGCGTGTATCGATTTATCGCGCGGGCCGAATCGGCGACCACGATCGAAGCGCCGTGGTCCGATGCGGCTATCGGCGCGCGCCACGCGTTGGATAAACTCGGGACGGCGGCTGGCCGCCCATTGCTGGACGATCGCGGCGACGTGATCGCGCCTGAGCGGCCCGATGGCTCTGGCGTGGATGCCTGCGTGGTCACGGCCAGCGCGGCGCAGCCGCTGCGTGTGGTGCTGGCCGGGCTGGCCGGCGAGTGGAGTCTGGAGAGCCTCCGCCGCGCGGCGATGGGCACCTATGCCACGCTCGAGGCGCAGATCGCGCTGTCGGGCGTCGACACGCGCGCTGGTCGGTCGATCGCCGACGATCGCATTCAGCGCATCTACGATGCGCGCCCTGACGTGGTGTGTGTCGCCGGCGGCACAGACGGCGGCGCAGAGCGTTCGGTGCTCGAACTGGCCGACGCGGCGCGGGTCGCTGCGCAGCTCCTGGGCGCGGCAGGCAGCAAGCCGCGCATTTTATTCGCGGGCAACACCAGCTTGAAACCGCGCGTTGCCGCGATCATTGGCGACCAGGCCGACCTGCTGCAGATCGATAATGTCCGGCCCGGCCTCGACGTCGAGAATATCGGCCCGGCGCAGACCGAGCTGGAAGTGATGTACGCCACGCACAAGATGGGGCACATTCCCGGCATTGCCGCGGTGAGCTCGTGGACCACCTTCCCGGCGCTGCCCAGCGCGCGCGCGATGGGCCACCTGGCGCAGTATCTTAGCGCGACAGATGCCGGCCACGGCGTGCTGGCAGTGGACTCAGGCGGATCGACCACGTCGGTCGCGGCGGCGTTCGACGGCCAGCTGTACATGACGCTGCGCGGCGACGTGGGCGCCTCGTTCGGCGGCGCGCGCTTCTTGCGCGAGGTCGGCTGGCAGGCGATCGCGCGCTGGCTCGACTTCGAGGTGACGGAAGGCGACATCCGCGCCTTCGTCGTCAACAAAGAACTGCGACCGAATACGATTCCTCAAGATACGCGCGAACTGCACATTGAGCAGGCGCTGGCTCGTGAAGCGCTGCGCGCGGCGCTGCGCACGGCGCGCAGTGGGTGGCCGTCGCGCGCGCCGCGCTTCTCCGACAGCGCCGCGCCGATCTTCGAGCCGATCATCGGCACCGGCGGCGTGCTGTCGCGCGCGCCGCGACCGGGCCAGGCCGCGCTGTTGATGCTCGACGCGATCGAGCCTGTCGGCGTGACGACGCTCGTGCTCGACGTATACGGCCTCGGCGTCGCGCTCGGCGCGGCGGCGATGGCGCAGCCGCTGGCC
>JBOGUH010000233.1:0-2509 GCA_050695975.1 Anaerolineae bacterium | reverse complement strand
GGAGAGGGGGAGGGGCCGGGGGTGGGGGTGAGGTTACGCGATTGGCGTTTTCTCGCTTTCCATGGCGAGCTCGAGCCACAGCCGCAGCGCAACGGCGAACTCGCGGCAGGTAGCGTATCGATCCTCGGGGCGTTTGGACAGCGCCTTGAACAGGATGCCGGCCAGCGCCGAGGACTCCGGCACGTCGTCCGGCGTGATGGGTTGAGGGTTCGCCTCGGCGATCTGCTGCATCACCGTCTGAAACGCGTCGCCGTTGAACGGCAGGCGGCCGATGAGCATCCGATAAGCGACGATCGCCAGCGTGAACTGATCGGAACGCGGCGACACGTCTTTGCCGGTCGCCTGCTCGGGCGACATGTAGCTGGGCGTGCCGATCAGATCGCCGGGCCGGGTCAGCGTCGAGCCATGAACGAGCTTGGCCAGGCCGAAGTCGGTGATCTTCACGCGGTCGTCGTCGAGAATCATGATGTTGGACGGCTTCAGATCGCGGTGGACGATGCCGTGGTGGTGAGCGAAGTCGAGGCCGTCGGCGACCTGTTCGATGATCGAGAGGGTTAGCGAGGCGGGCAGGCGGGTCTCGCCGCGCAGTAGCTCCGCCAGCGTGCGACCCTCCAGGCATTCCATCACGATGTAAGCGCGCGTCTCCTGGTAACTCACGTCGTACAAAGTGACGATGTTGGGATGCGACAACTGTCCGGCCAGCTGCGCCTCCTGTTGAACCCGAAGCAGATCGGCGGCTTGGCTGACCACGTCGGTGCGGATGATTTTGATGGCGACGTGCCGGCTCAAAGCCGGATCGAACGCTTTGTACACCACACCCATGCCGCCCTCGCCCAACCGGTCGAGGATTTCGTAGCGGCCCATGCGCTCCGGATGTTTGGTTGCCAAGCCCTCGCCCAGCGGCGCAGCCAGCGCGGGATGTTCAGTCTCCAGCGGCTCGCGCGATCCGGCGAACGGCGCGAGCGACATGCTGCGGATGATCTGGCTGCCGGTATCGCGCACCTGCTGGACGACCTGCGAGATGTGACTGGCTTCCTCGCCGGGCACGGCGGCCGGGTCAGGCGGAACCACCACGTACCCCGCCCGCACGGTATTGACGATCCACCAGGCGAAGACGGACGAGATCGGACGCGGGTCATCCTCGGCGTTCGTCACCAGCCCGCGCTCGACCACGGAGATCATGTCGCGTTCATAGCGGCGCAGCAGCGCCCAGTAGCCGCGATCTTCGGGCTGTTCCGACATGTCCAGCCGGCGCGACCACCAGCGCCAGGCGACGAGCAGCAGGACGGTGCGCTCCGCCTGCGACGAAATCTCCCAGATCTGCTCGAAGTGGTGGCGCGCTTCTTCTTCAAAGCGCGCGCCGATCTGCTCATAGTCCACTGACGCGCCCCGGCTGCGCGTGTTGAAAATGAGCGCGCAGGCGAGCTGGACGAGGAATGGGTGGGTGCCGGCCATCTGTTCGATGTACTGCCGATCCTGGGCGGTGAAGGCCACGCCCGACCCGGCCAGCCGGCGTTCGATCAGCTCGTTCACCTCGCCCGCGTCGAGCGGATGCAGGCGGCGGAAGACGAAGTTGTTGTAGAACGGCGAGCCTTCGCCGTCGGCGATGCCCAGGCACAGCACGTTCAGCGGCTGCTGCGAGGCGATGATCAGCGCTAGTGCGTCGGGGATGTGGTTGATCAGCGCGCGCAAGCTGGACAGAAAGTTGCGCGTGACCGGCAGGCTTTTCGCGTCGCGTTTGATCACCCACTCGAACTCGTCGAGCAGCAGGACGAGGACGATGTTCCGTTCGCGCAACAGGTGCAGGATCGATTCGAAGTGAGTCGCGTCGATGCGCTCCCGATCTGCAGCGGCCTGGATCACGGACAGGAGCTCCGGCGCGGCTGCCGCGTCGCTCAACGCGCGCGCGAGCAGCGCCAACACGCGCTGCCAAAATCGGGTCGGCGTGAAGCGGCTGATCGACTGACAGTCGACGTACAGGAAGACCGTGCGCGTGCCCGGGCGCGACCAGCCTTCGCGCGCGCCGATGCCGGCGACGACGTGCAGCAGCGAGGTCTTGCCCATGCGTGGCTCGCCGCTGATGGCGACGCTGCCGCACACGGGCCCGGCCAGCGCGTTAAAGCAGGCATCGATCTCCTCGCGGCGACCCACGAAGTGCGTGAGCGGCGCGTAACGACCGTGGACGAAAGGGTTGATGCGTCGAGTCATAGGTAGTTCTTTCGGCCTCACCCCCACCCCGGCTTCGCGGGGGGCCGAGGCTAGTGCTTTGACCATTTAGTTTTGTCCTGTTCGGCTGGCGATTGTTCACCGCCGCGACGCGGAGTGCGCCGAGTTTTTCTTGTTTATTTGTCCGCGTCCTCTGCGCCTCTGCGGTGAGACCCGGACAGAATTAAGTAGTCAAGGCACTAGAACGATTTCCTGCGCCTCGAACGCGCTGCGATCTTCGCGCAGCTGCCACGCCGCCACATCGCCGGCCTGTCCCTGCTGCACCGAGACGATCACGTAGCTC
>JBOGUH010000232.1:0-2686 GCA_050695975.1 Anaerolineae bacterium | reverse complement strand
GTAGCGTTCGAGGTACTCGACCATCGACCAGTTGAAAATAAAGTCGATCGCCTCCGGGTCGCCCTTCAAGCGGTCTTCGACCCTCTCGCGCGTCGGCGCGCGGCCGATCCACATGTCGCGCTCGTCGGGCGGGCGCACCGCGTGGGAGGCGCGCGTCAGCACGTCGTGCATCGCCTGCCAGCCGGCCACATCGCCCGGCGCCAGGCGTTTGATTTCCTCGATGCAGCGTTCCTCATCATCCCACAACTGAACGCTGCTGCCGTCCTCGAACGGGATAAACATGCCGCCGCTGGCGTGCGTCCACTCGAAGCCGTAAGCCTTCATGTTCAGCTCTTCGATCACCAGCGGATGGAGCAGCCCGGCTACATACGCGCACGGGGAGATGTGATAGCCGGGCCAGGGTTCATCCAGTGTACACGCCCCGCCCACGCGCTCGCGCGCTTCGAGCACGAGCACGCGCTTGCCGGCGCGCGCCAGGTACGCGGCGCAGGCAAGACCATTGTGTCCCGCGCCGATGACGATCACATCCCAGGCGCGGGCGGCCAGTTCTTTGATCGGCGCAGGCAGGCCGATCTTTCCCAGGACGGCGGCAGTCGGTGAAGTGTTCGTCAGCGTCATAGATGCCTTTTCACAGGTTGCCTGGTGATTGCACACATGTTGGGCGACAGCCCGCCCTGGCTTGCGCCAGCGGGCCAGGGTTGCACTGTCGCCCCGCGCCCGCAGTGCCACTGCGGGCGAACGGAGTGAATAATCACCAGAGGTTGCGTAATGCGTATTCCGTGAGGCGCTCACGCACACGCAATATGGAATACGATTTTAGTCGCTCTCGCGTCTCAAGAAGGCAATAGCCCCGCTCAGGCCCAGACTGGCGAGCAATCCCAATAGCAGCGCCCAGCTAAAGCTGAACTCAACTTGAACGCCAAGCGCTATCTCGCCCAACACCAGACCCAACCCGGCGACGATCAGCATTCGCCGCAGATGCGACCGAATGAGCTCGGCTTCACCCGCGATATGCTGTGCCTTCCGCAAACGCTGCGAGAACTGATCCAGGTCCCATGCGATGAGCGTCGCGACAGAAACGAATAACATCCAGGCCGCCGGCGCGCCCCACCCAATGCCGAAGGCGGCTGCGCTCGCGAAGCCGATCAGCCCGAGCGAGGCTGTCCAACCCCAACCGCGCTGCTGACCGATCAGCCAGAAGAAGCCAAAAGCGATGATCAACGGCGCGCCGATCGGTAAGCGACTCAGGGCATAGCCTGTCGCCAGCGCGAACGTGGCTAACACGGTACTGACGGCGATGCTGATGGATAGGGATCGTGTCATCCGTGGTAATACCTGGGCAGCGGCCGGCCCAGCGCGGCGTGGACGGCCTGATCGAACGGCGTGTCGACTCGCCAGTCCAGCACGTAAGCGCCCGCCTGGCGCAGTTGATGGATCAACAGGACTCGTTCGAGGCGAGCGATCCGCGCGGCCAATTTGACCTCCGGCCGCGGCCCCAACGCTTCGACTTCCAAGGGAATCGGATCGGGACTGATCACGAGCAGCTGATACCTCCGCGCGCGGAGCCGAATCAACATCGGCAGATCGTCTTTCAGGAGCGGGCTGATCAGGACGATCTGCGATTGGGGCGGAAAGAGGCGCGTCGGGAGCAGGTCGAGCTTCTCGAAGATCATGCTCTCGCCAGGCTCGGCTCGCGCCAGCGCCTGCAAGATCCGCTCCCGCTGCATTTTGCCATAAGCGGGCAGCGTCCAATCCAGGAAGCTGCCGTAGACCAACAACCCGACACGATTGCCGTCATTCAAAAAGGCCTCGGCCAGGTTGGCCGCCGCCTGCGCCGCGTATTCAAACAGCGAGCCGTCCTTCGATTGGATATCGTTTCGCAAGCGGGCGTCTAAGATCAACGCCACGTCGGCGACACGTTCCTGCTCGAACTCGGTTGTGAAATACGCCTCGGGATAGCGCGCACTGATCCGCCAGTTGATCCAGCGCAGCGGATCGCCGGTCTGGTACTCGCGCACCCCGAAGAACTCGACGCCGGGACCGCCCTGGCGGGCGGGGATGAACCCGGAGTACACGCGCGTCCGGCGCGGCCGAATCGGCACGCGCCGCAGCTTCAAGATTTCCGGCGTCACTAGCAGCCGGGCCGGAGCCGTGAGCATCGCCTGCCGCCAGAATAGGCCCAGGTGATCGCTGGCCATGACGCGCACACCCTGAAAACGATACGTCCCGCGCTTGGCTCTCAGCGTATATTCGATGTCGACCGTCGCGCCCGGTCGAATCGACGTGAGCAGCCGCGTGGTCCCAGCGATGAGCTCGATCGGGCGCGAGACGAGGTCTTCTAGCTGCACTTCCTCCAGCCGCGAGCCTGCGTTGGTGATCGACACCTTGACGACGACAGGCTGATCCTGCGTGACCCGGTCGGCGCTCACCGTCCGCGTGGCCGTGAGCCGGATGGCATCCGGTCCGTACAGCAGCCCCGCGCCTAGATAGATCACGAATGGGATGACCAGCGCCAGCGCGCTGCCCTTTAAGGCCGCCAATCCCAAGAAGGTCAGCCCGTAGACGAGGCTGATCAGTAACAGCAGTCGTTTCATGGTCGAATTCGCAGGAGAAGCATGTCTATTGCTCGTAGTGGAGTGGTGTACGCTCGGCCGACGCTTTGGCCTCACCCCTCGGCCCCCTCTCC
>JBOGUH010000231.1:0-1616 GCA_050695975.1 Anaerolineae bacterium | reverse complement strand
AGCTGAACCTTTAGGGCGCTGGCGTATTCAGCGGGGGCAAATATCCGCTACGAGCAGGGGTGTCAAGACGACCGTGATCAGGGTTATGGGCCTACGTCATGCAAGGTAGGGCGAGCTGCTGCCTGTTCGGCGCAGGTCTCTGACCGCGCCGCCTGCTTGACCGAAGGTCTCCACCTGGCGCCCCGAAGCCGGGCACGCTCGGGAGGCCGCGCCACAACCTCTGTGTCACAACTGCCCCGACGCTCCCCAACTCTCCAACAGCTTCTGATATTCAGGATCCTCATATCGATCGAGGCTGAACGCCGGCGCGTAGTGGGGAAGGGGGCTGCCAATGATGTGATCGGCCAGCAGCTCCGCCGCGCCGTTCGCCGCCATCAACCCGTATCCCGACAGCGCGCCGAGTACGTACGCGCCCTCAACCGGCAGCGGACCGGACAGCAATCGATTCTCGCGCGTCTTGGTGTAATAGCCGCCGTCGGCGAAGAACTTAGGCATCCGGCCGAAGTACGCGCTCAGGCCAGGGATCATCCGCGACATGCCGCGCAGCGCGATTTCGGGATACTGTGCATCGAACGTGATTGGAAAGGTTGGCTCCACCGGATGCATGTCGTACGTCCACAGGATGAGCAGCGTGTGGCTGCCTGCGCCGCCTTCCGGTCGACCATGCACACCGGATGGAAATTCGTTCAACAGGTATTTGTCTTCTTCGGACTGCGTCAGCTCGACGCGCTCCTCGTCGGACCACGGCAGCGACAACGGATCGGTCCAGATCAACAACGGCGCTTCGCGAGGCACGACGTTCATGTGGTCGTTAAAGGCGAGTTTGACGTGCCGCTCGGAGAACACGGGCAGATCGACTCCGAGCATGTGGGCAACCGGATTCAAGAATGGACCGGCGGCATCCACGAAGTGTCGAGTCGAGATCGTTGTCGATCCGCCTGTGCTGCTCGCGCGCACCGCCTGCACGCGCCCGCCTTTCGTATCGATCGATTCGACGCGGCCCGCTACGAACCTGGCGCCGCGCTCCTTCGCGCGTTCGAGCAGATACATGCCCAGCTGTTGCGCGCTGAACCATCCGCAGCGACGCGCATGAACGACGGCCGCGCTCTGTTCAGACAGATACGGGAAGTGCTTGCGGATCAGCGTCTGATCGAGGATCACGTCTGCGCCGGCCGGTTGATCTTCGAAGCCGTGCGCCGGGGCGGGCGCGTAGTCGCTATCGAAACGGGTGTGCAGGCGCATCGCGCCTGCGCCGAGCAGCGCGGCTTCTTCGGCGGCGCGTTTGAAATCGGGGATGCGATTCGGATCCGCGCTGGCGTACACATAGCCACGCCGGTTCATATTGAAAATGTTGCCGCTCTCGCGGGCCAGCGCTTCCAGGATGTCGATGCTGCGATTCATCAGGCTGACCATCGCATCGCCCGGGCCGGGCCACCAGTTGCGATAGCATTCGGTCGATTTGTCGCTGGTCAGCGTCAGCGGCGCGCGCTCATCCACTAACACCACGTCTTGAATGCCGCGCCGGACAGCCAGGTGGTACGCGGCGGCGATCCCGGCAATCCCCGCGCCGCAGATAACGACTTCGGCGGTTGCGTTGCTCATGGTTGTGTCCCTTC
>JBOGUH010000230.1:0-4400 GCA_050695975.1 Anaerolineae bacterium | reverse complement strand
CAGCACCTGGGCCTGGCTGCGCGAGCAAGGCGCCGATACGGAAGAATTGGAAGACGATTCCGAGGCGCGCCTGCTTTACCTGTCGTCGTTGGTCGAAGATCGTGACGAGTATGATGTCGAGCGACTGCGCCTGGATGAGGTGTACGCGCGCCGGGCCTACTTGCGTGAGTGGCTGCGCGAAAAAGGTTTCGATCCCGATCAGGTGTTGTCGTTCGAAGACGACCAGCGCCCTCGCGCCGAGCGCGCGGCGAGCGATCGCCAGGCGGTCTTGGCGTGCTTGCAGGTGTGGCTGACCGATCGGGGTGTGGCTGTGGCCGATCTGTCGTTCGAGCAGATCGTCGATCGGGTGGCGCACGTCGCGCTCGAGTTGGGCGAGCCTCAGCCGACGGTCGGCAAGATGATCCTGTACAACGGCAAATCGGGCGAACCGTTCGATCAACCGGTCACCGTGGGTGTGATCAACATCATGAAGTTGGCGCATCTCGTGGAAGACAAGGTGCACGCACGCTCGACCGGGCCGTACTCGTTGGTGACTCAGCAGCCGCTCGGCGGCAAGGCGCAGTTCGGCGGCCAGCGCTTCGGCGAGATGGAAGTGTGGGCCCTGGAAGCATACGGCGCCGCGCACACGCTGCAAGAGATGCTCACGATCAAATCGGACGACGTGCAGGGTCGCGTCAAGGCGTACGAAGCGATCGTCAAAGGTGAACCGATCGAAGAGCCCAGCGTTCCGGCATCGTTCCGGGTGTTGGTGAAGGAGCTGCAATCGCTCGGCCTGGCCGTCGAAGCGATCACCGAAACTGGAGAAGTAATCAAGTTCGGTAAAGATGAAGAGAAGCAGCGCACACCGAGACTCGGTGTCGGTCTGCTGGGGTTCGCCGACGAGTATGCGGGCGGGTAAACTGCAACGCGTCAAAGCGGCTTGACAATTTTGCGCGATATGTTACAATCGCGACTCGTTCGACTGCGGCTTTGACCCCGTAGTCAATGACAACCGGGTACCATTGTTTCATCGAGGGAGGCCATCGCCGTCAACCAGATGGCCTCTTTTACGCGGAGGTTCCGGCAGTGCCCACCATCAATCAGTTGGTTCGCAAAGGCCGCAAATTCAAGCGGGCGAAGAGCAAGGCGCCGGCCCTGCAGTTCATCTGGAACTCGTACAAGCAGCGCCGCGTGCGCCAGCCGAAGGGCGCGCCGCTCAAGCGCGGCGTGTGCACCGTGGTCAAGACCCAGACGCCCAAGAAGCCGAATTCGGCCCTGCGCAAGGTCGCGCGCGTTCGCTTGACGAATGGTATCGAAGTGACCGCTTACATTCCGGGCGAAGGGCACAACCTGCAGGAGCATTCCGTGGTGATGGTGCGCGGCGGTCGCGTGAAGGACCTGCCGGGTGTACGCTATCATATCGTGCGCGGAACGCTGGATACGGCCGGGGTCGAGAAGCGCCAGCAGGGCCGCTCGAAGTATGGCGCCAAGCGCCCCAAACCGGCGAAGAAGTAAGCTCACGTGAGTTCCCTGAGTTCCTTGAGTTCCATCTGCGGGGAACTCAGGGGACTGAAGGAAGAAGAAGCCAGTTTCCGTTACGGAGTGATGCGGTATGTCTCGAAGAGCCCGCGCGGTTCGCCGCGAGATTTCACCCGATATCCGATATAACCATCTTCAGTTGGCGATCTTCATCAATCATCTGATGCGCCGTGGCAAGAAGAGCGTGGCCACGCGAGTGATGTACGATGCGTTTGACATGATCGAAGAGCGCGCCAAGCGATCGCCGCTGGACGTGTTCGAGCAGGCGCTCAAGAACACAATGCCGTCCGTCGAGGTCAGGCCGCGCCGGGTAGGCGGCGCCAACTATCAAGTGCCGGTCGAAGTCGGAGCTGAGCGGCGCTTGACGTTGGCCATGCGCTGGCTGCTGGCCGCGGCCCGCACGCGCAACGGCAAGTCGATGGCCGAGAAACTGGCTGGCGAGTTCATGGACGCCGCGCAGAACCAGGGCGCGGCGATTAAGAAACGCGAAGAGACGCACAAGATGGCCGAGGCCAATCGGGCCTACGCCCACTTCCGCTGGTAGTCATAGGGCCAGCCGCAGCTGGCCCTCCGGAAGATGGATGGACGCTGACGCGTCGGCCACTCGACCGAGACGCAGCGCCTTCAAACCGAGTTAGGTAGTGGTATGGCACGGGAATTCCCAATCGAACGCACGCGCAATATTGGGGTGATTGCCCATATCGACGCCGGCAAGACGACGACGACCGAGCGTATCTTGTTTTATACGGGCAAGACGCACCGCATCGGCAGCGTGGACGAAGGCACGACGGTGACCGATTGGATGGAACAAGAACGCGAGCGCGGCATCACCATCACCGCGGCGGCGATTACCGCGAACTGGCGAGACATCCAGATCAATATTATTGACACACCCGGCCACATTGACTTCACCGCCGAAGTGCAGCGCTCTCTGCGCGTATTGGATGGCGGTGTTGTTGTTTTTGACGCGGTCAACGGCGTCGAGCCGCAGTCTGAAACGGTCTGGCGGCAGGCCGATCGCTATGAAGTTCCGCGCATCTGTTACATCAACAAAATGGATCGCACCGGCGCCGATTTCCAGCGCGTCGTCAGCATGATTCGCGATCGACTGGGCGCCCGTCCGCTGCCGATCCAGATTCCGGTCGGCCAGGAGAACGACTTCGCCGGGGTGATCGATCTGTTCAACATGAAGATGTTGCGCTGGACGGACGATCTGGGCCTGACCAGCGAGGAACTCGACATCCCGGCTGCACTGCGGCAGGACGCACAGGCCGCTCGCGCAACGCTCGTCGAGCGCATCGCCGAGACCAACGACGACCTGACGCATCGCTTCCTCGAAGGCGCACAGCTGTCGAGTGACGAATTGAAAGCGGCGCTCCGTCAGGCGACGATCAACGGTCAGCTGGTTCCCGTCCTGTGCGGCGCCAGTTTGAAGAACCGGGGTGTCCAGCCAATCCTGGATGCCGTCGTCGACTATCTGCCTTCCCCACTCGATGTCCCCGCCATCTCCGGCATCAACCCCGACACCGATGAAACGGAAACCCGGCTGACCGACGACAACGCGCCGTTCTCCGCGCTGATCTTCAAGATCGTGTCCGATCCATACGTCGGCCGGCTGGCTTACTTCCGTGTGTATTCGGGCATGGTGCAGGCGGGTGAAGCGGTGAGCAATGCCACGAAGAGACGCAAGGAGCGCCTGGGCCGCGTGCTGCGCATGTATGCCGATCGCCGCGAAGAGCTCACCGAAGTGTACGCCGGCGATATTGGCGCGACGCTCGGCCTGAAGGATTCGTTCACCGGCGAAACGCTGTGCGATCCGGCGCATCCGATCATCCTCGAAAGCATTGCCTTCCCCGATCCGGTGATTGCGGTCGCGATCGAGCCGAAGACGACGGTCGACCAAGACAAAATGAGCATCGCGCTCCGCGCGCTATCCGAAGAAGATCCGACCTTCCGTGTCCGGACCGATGAAAATACTGGACAGACGATCATCTCCGGCATGGGCGAACTGCACCTGGAGGTGTTGGTCGATCGCATGTTGCGCGAGTTCAAAGTGCAGGCTAACGTGGGACGGCCCAAGGTTGCGTATCGGGAGACGATCACGCAGCCGGTGCGTAGTGAAGCCCGCTTCGTGCGCCAGACGGGTGGCCGTGGCCAGTATGGTCACGTCGTCCTCGAGCTGGAACCATCCGAGAAGGGCGCCGGCTTCGTATTTGAAAACGATATCGTCGGCGGCGCGATTCCGAAGGAATATATCCCTGCGGTCGAGAAGGGCGTTCGTGAAGCGCTGGAGTCGGGCGTGTTGGCGGGCTATCAGCTGGTCGATATTAAGGCGTCTTTGGTCGATGGCTCGTATCACGAGGTCGATTCGAGCGAAATGGCCTTTAAGGTGGCGGGCTCGTTGGCGCTCAAGGACGCTGTGCAAAAAGCCAGGGCGGTGATCCTCGAACCGATGATGAAGGTGGAGGTCGTCGTGCCCGAAGAGTATTCGGGCGATGTGGTCTGCGTTCTCTCGGCGCGACGCGGCCAAATCGAGGGCATGCAGCCGCGCGGACAGAAGGCGCAGGCGATCAACGCTTTTGTGCCGCTGGGCGAAATGTTTGGATATGCCACCACCTTGCGTTCGGCCACGAAGGGACGCGGCACATACACGATGGAATTTGCTCACTACGCTGAAGTGCCAAAGAGCATAGCAGACCAACTATTAGAACCTGGTAAACGCGCGGAAGCAGTCCGCGCCTGACCAACGTAATGAGGAGGGTTGTTTCATGGGGAAGGCACAATTTGATCGTTCGAAGCCACACGTGAACGTGGGGACGATTGGACACATCGATCACGGCAAGACAACGCTGACGGCGGCCATCACCAAGACGCTGTCGCTC
>JBOGUH010000229.1:0-2493 GCA_050695975.1 Anaerolineae bacterium | reverse complement strand
TGCGTAAGGTGAGGGCATGACCGATCGAGTCGATGTCTTGATCGTCGGCGCAGGACCGGCCGGCTTGACAGCCGGTATCGTGCTGGCGCAACACGGCCTGCGCACGCTGGTGTGCGAGCGGCGACATTTTCCGGTTGATAAGGCCTGCGGCGAAGGCGTGATGCCAACCGGTCTGGCTCATCTCGATCAACTGGGCATCAAAAAACATCTGGCCGCCAGCGAGGCCCATGCGTTCATCGGCATTCGTTATCATTCGCCAGGTGGACGCATCGCCGCGGCGTCGTTTGCCGAAGGGCCAGGCTGGGGCATCCGCCGCACCGTTCTTTCGACCGCTCTGCTGCGGCGGGCGAAGGAATTGGATCCTCTTGAAATCCGAGACGGGACGCGCGCCGAACCTCTAGAACGCACGGCGAATCACGTGGCTGTCAAGATCGGCGACGAGTGGGTTCTGACCCGACTGTTGATTGGAGCCGACGGACTCAACTCGCGCGTGAGACGTTGGGCCGGGCTAGAGGGACGGTCACCGTCGCTTCAACGCTGGGGAGCCCGCCAGCACTTCGGCATCGCGCCGTGGAGCGAATACGTTGAGGTGTATTGGAGCGACGGCATTGAAGCGTATCTCACGCCGTGTGGCAACCAGCGGGTTGGGGTCGCCTTTTTGTGGGATCGCGCGCGCTATCACAGTGTCCGGGGAGGCGCAGCCTTGTTCTCTTCGCTCGTGCAGGCCTTCCCCGAGCTACAGGCGCGGCTCGATGGAGCGGTTTCTTGCGACGTGCCTCGCGCGATCGGTCCCCTGTACCGGGTCGCTACGACTCCGGTCGGCGACGGTGTGCTGCTCATTGGAGATGCAGCCGGTTACCTCGACGCAATTACCGGAGAAGGAATTAGTCTTGCCACAGCCCAGGCACTCTCTCTCGAAAAGACGGTTGTGCCAATCCTGCGCAAGCACGACGGATGCCGGGTCGTACCGAGTGCTCGTGATCTGATCCCTTATGCGCTGGCCCACCGCTCGATCGTGAGACCCTACTACCAGGTCACCCGGCTCGTGCTGTTCCTAAGCCGCCATCCGGCGCTGGCCGAGCGTGTGATCAGGGCACTCAGGCAACAGCCGGACGTGTTCCAGCACATGCTGTCGGCCAACATGGGGTTGACTTCGCCCTGGTCATTGGGTCCGGTCAAAATCGCACGGCTGTTACACGGACTTCTACAAAGCACATGAACAAACTACACTTGGTCACGGCGCTAAAAGAGGAACTCAGGAGGTGCCATTGTGACGATCAAAGAACTTCAAGGACACGCCTGCGATCTGGCCAACATGGTTGGCATAGACCTTGAAAGCGCCATCGCGAAGAAGATCGAGGTCAACAGGCACAGGCAATGGAGGCAAGTGTGAACACCCCTTCATCATGGCTCTGGTTGCTCGCGCTGTTCACGATAGCCGGTTTCATCGAGACCATTTTCTACGGTCAGATCAGCGCATTCACACCGCTGTATTTACCGAGCCTGGGCGTGCCCGAACCGGACATCAATGCCTGGACGGGCGCAATTGTGGCCTTCTCCAGCGCGATCGGCATCCCCTTCCTGCCCTTGTGGGGCGCGCTCGCCGACCGCTACGCCCGCAAGCCGATCATCATCCGCTCGTTCGTCGTGCACCTGATGGCGGTGATCCTGATGCTGCTGTCCGGCAGCGTCTGGGTCTTTGCGATCGGGCGCGCGGTGACAAGTTTCGCGCTCGGCAACAGCGGGCTGATGATGACCACCCTCTCTGAACGCGCGCCAGCGCAGCGGCTCGGCCTGGCCTTCTCGATCATGAACGGCGCGCCGCCGCTGGGCGCGTTCCTCGGCCCGCTCGTCGGCGGGCCGATCGTCGACAGGCTGGGGTTCCCCACGCTCCTCGCGATCAATGGCGTGCTTATGCTCGCCGTGATCTTCGCGCTTGGGTTCGGCTACCAGGATACCTTCCGCGGCGCCGATCGCACGCCAATCCTGCGCATGGCTGCCGATTCCGTTCGAATCATCTGGCGCTCGGCGCGGCTGCGGGCGCTCTTTCCGGCGCTGTTTGTGCTCTTCGCCGGCTGGATGCTCGCCTTCACCTACGCGCCGCGAGCCATTATGGCGCTGTATCGCGGCAGTGAGCCAAACACAGCGGTCGGCGTTGTTTTGGCGGCCGGTGGGCTGGTGACGCTCGTGCTCAGTCCGATCGTCGGCGCGCTCGCCGATCGCTTCGGGCACTGGCGCGTCTTAATTGCCGGCGCGATGGTCACCGTCGCGCTGTGGCCGATTCCCGCATTGACGCCCGAACTGGTGAGCTTCGCGATCGCCTGGGCTGCGCTCAACGGCGTCATGTCCGGCGTCTTTGCGATTTCGTTCAGCGTGCTGTCGAGCTCGGCAGCAAGCGACGTTCGAGGCCGGGTGATGTCGTTCGCATACCTGCCGGTCAACGTGGGCGGTCTGGTCGGGCCGGCCTTCGGCAGCGTGGTGACACAAGAGAGC
>JBOGUH010000228.1:0-8185 GCA_050695975.1 Anaerolineae bacterium | reverse complement strand
CGACTATTCAGGTCGAGAACTGATAGTTGGCTCACTGCGCCGTCCCCGGCGCGGTTCATCGTGCCCAAACGCCGCCGGGGACGGCGGCTTGAGCGCACAAGGCTGTAACATTGCGCTGTAATACTATTCAGGTCGAGAACTGATTGTTGCTTGTCGGCGGTCCTGCTCGTCGGGGGTCTGCCTGCACTGTGCTGCGCAGAGCGCGGCACATGTGTGACCCCCGACCTCAGCCGCCAGGTCAGTGCGATGCCTCCCTTTGGGACAGACCCGGCGGGAGCACTGAGTTGAGTGGCTCTCCAACCGCGTCCGCGCGGTTGGAAACGCCCGCGCGGCCTGCCCTGCGAAGCCTGCCCTGCGAAGTCCCCGACCGAAGGGAGTGGGGAGCGGAGCCGAAGGGTCCCCGACCGAAGGGACGCGGGCTTCGAGCCTTAATGGATTCACACGTGCACTCTGATTCAAAAAGAACACGATTGTCACCGATAATGATCGTGACGGCGATCACCGCGCTGGCGTTTGGCCTGCGGTTGATAAGCCTGAATCACGGCGATCTGTCCTTCGACGAGGCCGCCAGCGCGTTGATCGCGCGCAAGAGCCTGGCCGAAATGATCCCCTATCTGCTGCGCGCGATTCACGAACATCCGCCCGGCTACTACGTGCTGGTTTCCGGTTGGATCCGGCTGGTAGGCGACGGCGAAATGATGCTGCGCTTCTTCTCGGTGATGATGGGCACGCTCAGCATCCCGCTGCTGTACCGCTGGGCGCGCGAAGCTGTTAGCGTGACCGGCGGAATCGTCGCCGCGTTGATCCTGAGCGTCACGCCGCTGCACGTCTTCTATTCACAGAACGCCCGCATGTACCCCATGGTCGGCGTGTTGGCGCTGCTGTCGTGGTGGCTGCTGCTGCGTCTGCAGCGATCGGATCGCTTGAAGGACTGGATCGGGCTGTCGGTCTGCGGGCTGATCGGACTGGTGACGCACTATTACATGGCCCTGGTGATCGCTTCACAAGGCGTATACTTGCTGTTGACCTGGAAACAGAACAAGCGCCTGCTCGGTAAATGGATGATCTGGCTCGGCATTCCGATCGCGCTGGGCGCGATCTACATCTCGGCGTCGCCCGGCGCTCTGGCGACGCTGGTGACCTCTTTCGCGGGAGGCATCGGCAGCGCGTTGTCGGCCAAGGCGCTGCGCAGCCTCGCCGCGGATCTCATCTTCGGCCCGCATGGCAATCTAGGGATCGATGTCTGGTCGGTGATCTTGCTGATCGTGCTGGGCGGCATCGCGCTGGCGATCTCAGGCCGAGCCGGAGTGAAGCGCCCGTTCGGCTGGATGTTATTGTGCGCGCTGTTCGTGCCATTGGGGCTGGTCGTTGTGCTGCCCGAAGCGATCGCGGCGCGCTACGTCCTGTTCTTGATCTTCCCGATTGTGCTGGCGTTGACGGTGGTGATCGTGTCGCCGCTCGCGCTGCGTCCCCGCAGTGCAGATAGCTATGCTTCGATCTATGCACCGCGGGGGCTGCGCGGCACAGCCGCAGTCGCATCGCGAGCGTCTAGTCACACACCTCAAGCCGCCGTCCCCGGCGGCGTTGTCCGCGCCGAGGCATGCCCTGAGCGAAGCCGAAGGGACGGCGCACCGAGCGAGAGGTGGGTAATCACCAACGACAGTGTCGTATCGGGCGTGTCTCGGGCGATGGCGGCGCTGGCCGCGTTCGCGCTGATCGCGCTGAACGTGTCGCGCCTGCCGTACCATTACGCTGCGCTCAAAGGCGACTACGGTCGATTGATGGCGCAGGTCCAGGCCCTCTACCAGCCGGGCGATGGGGTGATCTTCAACGGCCCCTGGCAGGCCATCCTTCAGACTTACTATCCGATCGGCGACGTGCCATTCGTCTACCTGCCGCCGCAGACGCCGCCCGCGCTCGATCCGCTTGCGACCGGGCCGCAGCTGGCGGAGTTTCTGCGGGCGCACCGCCGTGTCTGGGTCATCCCGCTCGAGGTGGATATCGCCGACCCGGATCGTTTCGTGGCGCGTTGGCTGGACGCGCATGCGTATCAGGCGCTCGAGCAGCCGAACCTCGCATTGTACTACGCGCCGCCGCCGGACAACCTGCCAGTTTTATCTGCGCCGATGCAATTTGGTGAGGGGGTCGAATTGGTTTCCGCCCAAATCGCAACCCGAATGGTGCCCACTGGCGCAGCGGCCATCGTCGCGCTGGAGTGGCGCACGCTGCAACCCATCGACGGGGATGTGCAGGTTGGATTGGAGATCGTCGATCAGGCTGGCAGCGTTTGGGGCCGGCGCTGGTATCGGCCCGGCCAGCGATATGCGGCGGCTGAAGAATGGAATTCTGGATCGACAATCATGGATCGGCAAGCGATCCCGATCGATCTCGGCGCCCCGCCTGGCGAGTACTCGCTGCGGATCACCGTGCAGCGCGCTTCGACCGGCGAGACGCTGCTCACAGCCGATCGGTCGGACCCGCTCTACACCGCACTCACTTCGCTTCAGGTGCAAGCGGCCTCGGCCGCTATCCCAGATGCGCGGCTGCCGGGCACGCCCGTTGGCGTTCGCTTCGGCGAGGGCCTATCCCTCGCAGCGTATCAGTTACCCTCGAATCAATTCGTGCAGGGTGGGGCGATCCCGGTGAAGCTTTACTGGCGCGCGTTGGATGGCGATCGCGCTGTGAGCGTCGATGTGGCCTTGGTCGATAGTGACGGCAACCCGATCGACGTGTCGAGCGGCCCGCTCGGCCCGGCCTGGTATCCGGCTGCGGAATGGCGTACGGGTGAAGTCGTCGCGACCTCGACCGCGCTTCGAGTCCCACCGCGCCTGACGCCCGGCAGGTTTCGTCTGCAAGTGACAGTTCACGATCAAGCAGGACGACCACTGGTTGCGCAGGGGATGATCGATCGTTCAGGCTTCCTGGGGTTGTGGACGGATCGTATCGCAACCAGTCTCGATACCTGGCAGCTGGCTGAAGTCGCCGTCGCCGCGCGCGAGCGCAATTTCGCCGCGCCGGTTGTCCAGCATCCGTTGACGATCGCGTTTGGCGATCAGATCGAGTTGCTGGGATACGATCTCGATTCAGCCAACACGCGTGTCGGCGGTCAATTGCGCATCACGTTTTACTGGAAGGCGTTAAAGTCGATCGATCGGGACTACGTCGTGTTCACCCATTTGCGGGATGCCTCCGGCCAGCTGCGCGGCCAGCGCGACGGCATGCCGCTCGGCGGCTCAAACCCGACCTCGTTCTGGCAGGCCGGCGAAGTCGTCGCCGACACCTATGCCATTGCGATCGACCCGGCCGCGCCGCCGGGAGACTACACGCTCGGCTTCGGCTGGTATGAGAGCGATAGCAGCTTGCGGCTGCCGGCGCTCAGCGTAGATGGCGCGCGCTATCGCGATGATGTCGCCGTCATTCCCGATCTGTCCATCGCGCCGTCTGCCTCGTCTATGATAGGTCGGCCGTAATCGAGGTCCATAGAGTTCATGCGCCATCGGGATGAGTGGGATGGCGTCATCGAAACTGCGCAACTGGCACAGCCACGCCCGCCGGGGGGATTTGCCTGAATGACCGGAGCTGGCGCCCACACACCTAACCGCGCCCTGATTCTCCTGGCGCTCATCGTCGTGTTGGCCGGAGTCTTGCGTTTCGTCGATTTGGAACACGCGCCTGTGGGCGGTCACGGGGATGTGGCCTGGATCGGGATCAACGCGCTCGATTGGGTGGACCGTGGGATTTGGCCTTACTACATCAGAGAGCTGTACGCGCCCGAACCTGTGATTGTCTACTTGACCGGGTTGGCCGTTCCGCTGACCGGGGTTTCCTATCTGGCGCCCCGTCTCGTGACGGCGATCTTTGGCCTGCTCCTGGTCGTCTTTCTCTGTCCCGCGACTTGGTGGCTGCTCGACGATGCGCCGCGTGCCTTCCGCGAACGAGCGAGTTTATTGGCATCGTTGGCGGCGGGGGTGAGTCTGCACGCGGTGCATCTGAGCCGCCTGGGGATGGAGTCGCCGTTATTCCCGGCGACGCTCGCGCTGTTCGTCTGGCTGATGGCCTGGGCCTGGCGGCGCGGCGGCTGCTTGCGCCCGTGCCTGCTTGCGCCCCGCTCTGCGGGGCTGCTTGCGCCCCGCTCTGCGGGGCTGCCCCCCGCTCCGCGGGGCGCTCTGCGGGGCTGGCTGCGCTGGACGTTGGCAGGCGCGGCGCTGGCCTTCACGCAATACATCTATCTCCCGGCGCGCCTGCTGCCGATCGTCCTGGCGCTGTGGATCGCGCATAGCGCGTGGGCGGATCGCGAACGATTGCGAGCGCAGTGGCGCGGCCTGGTGTTGATGGCCGTGGTGGCCTTTGTGCTGACGCTGCCGAATATCATCCTGTTTATCACTACGCCCGAAGCCTTCAGCGCCCGCGCCGACCTCGGCGCAGCCGATACCGGCGGCTGGATTTGGAACTATGACACCGGCGCGCAGGGCGGCCTGCTGGCGGCGCTGTTGCAAAAGCTGGGCGTGATCGTGTTGGCCTTCGGCATTTACTGGGACGGCCCTTACACCGTGATGAATCAGCCCATGCTCGGCCCACTCTTTTTCGTGGGCTTTCTGCTGGCGTTGGGCGCATGGCTGCGCTGGCCGAGGCGGATTGCATATGCCTGGCCGCTGCTGGCGATCCCCGTTTTACTGATCACCGACCTGATCAGCGGCGCCGTCGTCGAGGCGCACGCGCTGCACCAGATCGGTATTCTGCCTTTCGTGTACATTCTCGCCGGCGTGGGGTTAGCGCATCTGTGGGAGGCGCTCCATGCGCGCCTCGCGACCTCTACCGGACGCCGGGTCTTGACGGTGGGATTGTTGGCGCTGGCGCTAGGGCCATCCGTGTGGGGAATGCATCGCTACCTGACGGCCATCATTCCCGGCCAGTACGCCGATCCTGAAACCGGTTGGCGTCTTGAACAGACTGACGTGGACATCGGCCGCCGTCTGATCGCCGAGCCAGATCGTGCCTACCTCGTCCCTTACGCTGAGTACAACCGCTCCAACGTGGCCTGGGTGACGTCCCGCGCTTTCCGTGAGCGTCGCAGCGCCATCGACCCCGGCGGCATACTTCGCCTGCCAGAGCTGCCCGGCAGGTTGACCGTCGTCATGCCCGCTGATCCATATCGCATACGCCACGATGGCGCTCCGCCACAGTTTGATACGCGACTGTGGGTCATGTTGGTCGATCGGCAAACATGGCTGCTGCCGCCTCTGACACGGGATCAGGAACAACGCCTGTTCGGCTTCATCGAGACAGCCGAGTCGGAGGCCCTGTTGGATCGGAGTGAGACGAAGATCGCCACGCTCTTCAGCGGGCCGGCTCCGCGCGATCTCTTTACACCGCATCCCGTGATCGATTACCCACTGGATGCGACCTTCAGCGCTGAAATTCAATTGCTGGGCTACACGCTGCCCGGCCCTGACTTGACGCCCGGCGCTGTGACCTTTGTGACTCTTTACTGGCGGGCGCTGAATCAGCGCCCTGGCGAAGACTACGAGGTCTTCGTGCAAGTGTGGAACGACGCCGGCGAAGCCATCGCCAACTCGCACGACTTCCCATATGGCGGTATGTACCGCTCGCGAATATGGCAGCCCACCGAGGTCGTGGCGACGCATCATTGGTTCATTCTGCCCGACGACTTGCCCGCCGGTCGCTATACGCTGGTGGCGGGGCTGTTTCGCCTGTTGCAGAATCAGCGCGTCCCGGCGACAGGGGCCAGCGTCGACATGCTCCATCGCGTTGCTCGCGCGCCGGATTTGCGCCGTCCACCTCCTCCGCCCACGGAGTTTGGCGCACGGCCTGCCCGGCCCATCCGCTTCGGCGAGACTTTCGGCGTGGCCGGTTGGGATGTAGCGCTCGACGGAGTTCTGCAGCCGATTGGCAACAGCTGGGACGCGAGGCCGGGGCAGACACTCACGCTGGATGTAACGTGGGAGGCGCTGATCCGCCCACCACTCGATTATTCGACCTTTCTGCACCTGAGCGCGACGAGCGATGCGCCACCCCTCGCCCAGGTCGATCGGCCACTGGGCGGCTCTTATCCCAGCGCCGTCTGGCGCGCCGGCGATCATGTGGCGGATCGCCTGGCGTTGCCGTTGCCGTCAGATCTCGGATCAGGCGAGTATACCTTGTGGTTGGGTATCTACTACTGGCAGACCGGCGAACGATTGGCCGCGATCGTCGACGGCGCAGAGCAGGCGGACGCGCGAGTCCGTGTTGGTTCGGTGGTAATCCCTTGACAATGGCCTCACCCCCCGCCCCCCTCTCCCGAAGTGAAACAGCGCACTTCGGGAGAGGAGGAGTTGCGCTCCCCTCTCCTGACGACAGTCGTTTCGTCGTCAGGAGAGGGGCTGGGGGTGAGGCAAAACATCCCAGTAAACGATTACCCGTCCGATGACTCGATCGCCCTTGCGCCTTCATCCTCCGCAACTGATCGTCGTCGTGTTCATTGTGCTAGCCGCGCTCTACGGCGTCGCAACGCCGATCTTCGAGGCGTCTGACGAGTACTTGCACTTTCCGGTCGTCAAACACATCGCCGATGGGTTAGGTCTGCCGGTTCAGCGGCCGGGAGTGCGAACGGCCTGGGAACAAGAAGGCAGCCAGCCGCCCTTGTATTACATCCTCGTCTCGCCGCTGGCGCGCGGGATCGACGCCCGTGAGATGGCCGGGCGACTGCGCTACAACCCACACGCTCATCCCGGCGATCCCTATCTGGACGCCAACAAGAATCTGATCGTTCATTCCGGCGCCGAAAATTTCCCCTGGCGCGAAACGACCTTGGCCGTACACTTGATTCGCCTCGTGTCGATCGCTCTGGGCGCAGCAACCGTCGCCGCCACCGGCGCGCTGCTGCGCGAGATCGTGCCCGCGCGTCCCGATCTCGCGATCGGCGCGATGGCGCTCACCGCCTTCAACCCGATGTTCCTGTTCATCACCGCCTCCGTCAACAACGACAATCTGCTGATCGCGCTATCGACGCTGGCGCTGGTTCTGATCGCGCAAATCTTGAATGAACGGCGCGGCGCACCGCGCGAGGCAGACACCGCTGGCAGGCGATGGATCGTTCGACGGGCTGCGCTGGCTGTGGTGATTGGCCTGGCGTCTTTAACGAAGGTCAGCGGCCTGGCGTTGCTGGTTCCGGCGGCGATCGCGTTATCGCTGACGCACCTGGGGCGACGCGAGACGGCGCGCTGGATCGGATCGGGCTTGATGCTGGCGGCGGGTGTCGTGCTGCTGGCAGGTTGGTGGTACGCGCGCAACTGGAATTTGTACGGCGAATGGCTGGGCATCGAGACGATGGCGCAGGTTGCGGGCTTGCGCAATCCGACCCCGACGTTGCTCGAGTTGGCCGCCGAGTTCGAAGGCTTCAAGATCGCCTACTGGGCGCTGTTCGGCGCGGTCAATATCCTGACCTTTCCGCTCGCGTACGTTTTTTACGATGGACTCACGCTGCTGGCGCTGGCCGGTTGGCTGGTGGGCGCCCGTCGGGTTTGGCGCAGCGGGCCGCGATCGGCGTTGTGGCCGTGGTTGATCTTCCTTCTGTACGTTCTGACCTTGTTCGTGGGAGTTGTTCGCTGGACCTCACTGACGCCGGCCTCACAGGGGCGTTTGCTGTTCCCGGCGATCGGCGCGATCAGCGCGCTGATCTGGTCGGGCTGGGACACGCTAGCGACTGTAGTAGCGACTTCAGTCGCTGGACGACTAAAGTCGTCACTACAGATTCGTCATTTGAAGTCTTCAGTCGCTGGACGACTAAAGTCGTCGCTACAGATTCGTCATCTGAAGTGGGGCGTGCCCGTCGTGATGCTGCTCATTGCGGCCCAGGCGCCGTTTGCCGACATCCTCCCGGCGTACGCGGCTCCCAGTTTCGTCCAGCAGGCTGATCTGCCGGCCCCTGTGCAAACGCTGAACGCCACGTTTGATGATCGGATCAAGTTGATCGGTGTCGTACCGTCGCGGCGCGTCGACGCCGATGGGCGCTTGTCCTTCACGATTTACTGGCAGTGCCTCATGTCGATGCGCGAGAATTACAGCGTCTTCGTCTCGGTCAAGGGCCACAGCCTGACCGAGGTGGGCAAGCTCGATGCGTATCCCCATCGAGGGCTGTTTGCGACGAGCGATTGCCCGCCCAACGCGGTTTTGGCCGATCGCTATC
>JBOGUH010000227.1:0-4614 GCA_050695975.1 Anaerolineae bacterium | reverse complement strand
CGATCATCGATGGCGATCAGGCCGTGGTCGAGTGGTACTGGGAAGACACCAAGAATGCGACCGGCGTTCGCACCCGGGCCGACGATGCGATCGTCGTCGATTTCAAGGACAGCCGGATCAGCCGCTGGCGTGAATACATCGACACCCAATCGCCGATGCTCGACTTGTAAGAGGCATCTCCTCATGCCGACCCCCGACTATTGGCCGGTGTTTGAAGCCTATCATCGTGTTCGCGAGCCGGTGTATCGCGCCATCATCGAAGATTCCAGCATGGCGTCCAAGGCTCTCATCCTCGATGCGGCCTGCGGCGATGCGTTTTACAGCCGGCTGATAGCCGAGGTCCTCGGTCCCGACGCGCGAATCGTCGCCGTCGATCACAATCCGGCCCTGCTGCGTTCTCAACCTGACCCCAGTCCAGCGATCCTGCGCTGCCAGAGCGACGTGGAGCGGGCGGGACTGCGGCACAGCACGTTCGACGCGATCTGGTTGTGCCGATCGATGCACTCGGCGCTCGACCCGCTGTGGCGGCTATGTGCGCTCGCGTCGCTGCTGCGCCCGGGTGGCCGCATGATCGTGATCGAAAATGATCTGGCTCATTGCCCGATCCTGTCCTGGCCGGCCGACTTTGAACGCCGCGTGCAAGAGGCCCACCATCAGTTTCTAAAAAGCCGCTGCGCCAGCGGTTCGTCGATCGAGCGGTATCACGCTGCGCGCCACTTATCGACCTGGCTCGGACAGGCCGGCCTGCGCCAGGTATCCGTTCACACCTATGCCGTCGAAGACGTCGCGCCCATGGCCGCCGATGTGGAGAGATATTGGAAACTGGCTATGGACTACCTGGGCAATCTGATCCAGCCATTCCTCTCGCTTGAGGATTGGCACACCTACTCGCGCGCATTCGATCCCGAATCCTCCGACTATCTGTTGCGCCGCCCAGGCTTCTACTGCCTCGAACCGACTACCGTCGCGTGCGGCGTTGCGCCGTGAAAACGTTGTACGTCCTGATCGGCGCGCCGGGGTCGGGCAAGAGCGCCTGGGCGCGCGAGAACGCTTTACGCCTGGGCGCAGTCGTCGTCGGCTCGGACGACGTGCGGAACGATTTCCGCGCAACCGGGAAGACTCCGCTCGACGACGACGCCGTCTTTGCCGAGGTCGAACGGCGCGCACGCGACCTGCTGACTACCGGCCGATCGGTGATCCTCGACGCGACGCACCATCGACGCCGGTATCGGACGTACGCGATCGACGTGGCTCGCGATCTGGGCGCGCGACGAGTCGCCATCTGGTTCGACGTGTCGCTGGACGAGTGTTTGCGCCGAAATGTCCAGCGATCGGGTCGCACGTTTGGGGACAAGGCCGTGCCTGCCCACGTAGTCCACGAGCTCTTCGAGCATCTCCAGCCGCCAGGCTCGGACGAGTTTGATGGGATCATTCGGATAAAGTAGTGTGAGATAATTCCATTCAGAGAGATCACACCCTGGAGAAATCAACATGCCCCTGATTGAATTCGTTCATGCCCGCGAAGTTCTGGATTCGCGCGGCAACCCCACCGTCGAAGTCGAGATCGCGCTCGAAGACGGATCGTGGGGACGCGCCGCCGTCCCCTCCGGCGCGTCGACCGGTGAACATGAAGCCTGGGAGCTGCGCGACGGCGACACGTCTCGCTACGGCGGCAAAGGCGTCTTGAAGGCGGTCGAGAACGTGAACGGGTTGATCGCCGACGCGCTGCTCGAAATGGATGCCATCGAGCAAGCCGAGATCGACCAGCGGCTCATCGATCTGGACAGCACGCCCAACAAGTCGAATCTCGGCGCGAACGCGATCCTCGGCGTCAGCCTGGCCGTCGCCAAAGCCGCGGCCAACTCGCTCGAGCTGCCGCTGTACCGCTACATCGGCGGCGTCGAGGCACGCGTGCTGCCCGTGCCGATGCTGAACATCCTCAACGGCGGCAAGCACGCCGACGATTCGACCGACCTGCAGGAGTTCATGATCCTGCCCATCGGCGCGCCGACATTCGCCGAGGCGCTGCGCTGGGGCGCGGAAACCTACACTGCGCTCAAGAAGGTGCTCAAGCAGCGCGGCTACGGCACCAACGTCGGCGACGAGGGCGGCTTCGCGCCGGCGCTCAAGAGCAACGCAGAAGCATTCGAAGTGATCATAGAAGCGATCACGACAGCGGGTTACACCCCCGGCGAGCAGATTTACCTGGGCATGGATGCGGCGTCGTCCGAGTTGTTCGTAGACGGCAAATATCATCTGAAGAAGGAAGGCCAGACGCTATCGAGCGCCGAGATGGTCGAGTTCTATGTGCGGCTGGTCGAGAAATACCCGATCCTTTCGATCGAAGACGGTCTGGATCAGAACGATTGGGACGGCTGGAAGATGCTGATGGCACGCCTGGGCGATCGGTTGCAGCTAGTCGGCGACGATTTGCTGGTGACGAACGTCGATTTCGTGCGACGGGCGATCGAGGAGAAGGTATGCAACTCGCTGCTATGCAAGGTCAATCAGATCGGCACGCTGAGCGAAGCCATCGCCGCCTCGCGCCTGAGCCAGCGCGCGGGCTGGAGCGTGGTCGTGTCGCATCGATCGGGCGAGACCGAGGATTCGACTATCGCCGACATCGCCGTGGCGCTGAACGCAGGGCAGATCAAGACCGGCGCGCCGGCGCGATCCGATCGCACCGCCAAGTACAACCAGCTGCTGCGTATTGAGGAAGAACTCGCCGACAACGCGGTGTACGCTGGACGGAGTGCATTCAAGAACCTTGCGAAGGTGTAGATGAGGGTAGCACTCCAGTTCCAGGGGACGAGGTTTTATGGCCCTCTCTTCTTCTTTGACAAGGCGCTGGCAGTACGTTTGGCCGACCGCTTCTTGGCGACGCGAGGAGTGGGCTCGCCCTTCTTCTCGTGCAACCGCTCGCTGACGCTGTCGGGGCTCTGGCCCGATTCCAGCCGATCCACGATTTCGTGGAACTCATCGCCTGGATCGGCGCCTATGCTTTGGTACATCTTGCGCATCGCCCGGGCGGCGCTCACCGGGTCGGTCTGGCGCAGGCGGCCGGAATCGCCTTCGTCGTCTGAGCCGCCCCCGGTGCGCTTGAGAACGGCCATGCGCGACAGCAACTTGGTCATCTTCCGGCTGCCACAACGGGAGCACCGGGGATCCGCCTTCTCGGAAAAACTCCTTAGGAAGAGGGTCTCGCGCCGCCCGCAGTGGTCACAGCGATATTCATAAATCGGCATCGTGGGGATCCTGCGTTAGATCCTGGTGATTGCACACATCTCTGCTCGCCGTCCGCGAGGACGCGGGCTTGGAGCACTTGTGGATAATCACCAGGTTAGATCGGATTGACAAAAGACTTTCGTTTGGCTATAATTCTTTTCGCCTCCAAAATATTATAGCGTATAACTTCTAGCTCAGTCATCCGGTGCTTGATGGGTAGTCAATTTCCCTGAGACAAGTGTTTGATACACCTCCAAGGAGATGCACTGGTTAGAGCCTATTTCTTCATGCACGAGATTGTCAAGGCGATTTTTACGTGCCTCATACCGGCTGCCAGTGAGCGTATCTGCCGCGCCGAGAAAGGACCATCCACTCCATGACAATGAAAGTCACCCGCAAAGTGTTCGACGCCCATACCCACATCGGGGAGTTGGCGGCCTATCGCTTCTACGATCTCAAAGAGGCCGTCAAGCCCACGGTCATCGAGTACCCGACGACCGGCGACTACCTTAAGCACATAGACGAATACGGTGTGGAGCGGGCGATGGTGATCTCCAACTACGGCATACCCGACTCCGCCCAGCCCTTTTCTCTCAACCCACTGGTCATTGACAGCGTCCAGAAGGACGACCGGCTGGTCGGCGCCGTCTGGGTTTCACATTTGCCGAAGGACACAGAGCGCACCGAGGCAGCGCTCAAATTGGCCGGCGAGCGTGGCGTGGTGGCGCTGAAGACGACTTGTTTGCTGGGCGGGACGTACAGGCCGGCCGACTGGGACGAGAGCAGCCGGGCGCTGTGGAATCAAATCGTGGACGCGGCCGAGAAGCACAACCTGGTGCTGCACATTCACACCAGCCCGGCTGGTGGCTCGGACATTTCGAACGCATTGGAGTTAGTCACAGAGTACGGCAAGCGCATCAAGATTCATATCGTCCACATGGGCGGCGGGGTCAGCGGCCACATCAAATTGGTGCCGCGTTTCCTGGAATTGGTGCAGGAAGGCTACCAGGTCTACACTGACTGCACCTGGGCAGTGGGCTTTGGCTCGCGCTGGCTGCTGATGGAAATCGAGCGCACCGGCATCGGCGGCGACCGGGTGCTCTTCGCCTCAGACACGCCATGGAGTGACTTGCCCTCGGAGTACTGGAAGATCGAGGGGGCGCCGATCTCCGAGCAACTCAAGAACATGATCTTCTGGGAAAACGCGATGAAGTTGTACGAGCGCTAATCGGCGCTGGCCGGTGGCCCGACCCGCGCCCAGCTAAAGGCCGTCGCCTCGCTGCCGTTCATCCCGTTCTTCGCCGGCTCCATTTAGAAAGGGGGTCTATGCAGGGCTGATCTCTACGATGCAAGTCATTTCAACCACTCGTCAGCCTCGTTGTTCAGAGG
>JBOGUH010000226.1:0-3600 GCA_050695975.1 Anaerolineae bacterium | reverse complement strand
CGATGGTCGGGCGGCCGCTTGACGGGTCGGGCGGCAGCGCCGTCACGCTTCGCGCATTGGTCCGATCGAGCACGCTCACGCGCGGGTCGTTGCGCAGCGTCCAATCGATTTGACCATAGCCCACGTCGATGGCGATGACGCGCGCCGCACCGCGCTGCAGCAGCACGTCGGTGAAGCCGCCTGTCGACGCGCCCACGTCGGCACAGACCGCGCCGGCCACCGATATCGGAAAGGCATCCAGCGCGGCGGCCAGTTTCAAGCCGCCCCGGCTGACGTAGGGCAGTCGCTGCTTGATGCGGATGTCGGCGTCGGGCAGGACGAGCAGCCCCGGCCGGTCCGCGACGCGATCGCCGAGCATCACCTCGCCGGCCAGGATCAAGCGCCGGCCGCGTTCGCGGCTCTCCACCAGCCCGCGCTCGACGAGCAGCTGATCGAGCCGAACTTTCGCCACAGCACAAGGATATTCCAACTCGGGTAAAAGTCAAGAATCTTCATGGGTGCTACCGTGCAGGTGTTCAAGCCGCCGTCCCCGGCAGCGCTGCCCGCGCCAAGGCATACGCTGAGCGAAGCCGAAGGGACGGCACTGGGAGCACACTGCGGCTTCACATTGCGGGGACTTCGCCGGGATGCTATAATGTCGGCGCTTTCGACGGTGGCAGACGCCACCGTTATTGTGTGGAGGCCTGTATTGCGTAAACTGTATTTCTGGATCGGGCTGGCGGTCAGCGCCGTGGCGTTGTGGTTTGCTTTCAATCAGGTGAATTGGGAGGAACTCGCCCGGGCGCTGCGCGAGGCGGACTATGGGTGGATGATTCCCTCGGCTATCGCGATGCTTGCGGCGATCGGCGCGCGGGCGGAACGTTGGCGCTGGCTATTGGGCGGACGTGACCGGGTGCCGTGGGCGCGCGCGTTTCGCGCCGTGTCGATCGGTTACCTCATCACCAACGTATTCCCGTTTCGGCTAGGCGAGGTGGTTCGGCCGGTCGTGATTGCGCGCGGTGGCCAGGTCAGTGCCATGCAGGCGTTCTCGACGATCGTGGTCGAGCACGTGCTCGACGTGCTGGTGGTGCTGGCGATACTGGCGCTGGTGCTGCCCGGCCTGCCGCTGCCTGAAGGCGCGGCTCAGGGCGCGCAGCGCGGCGCGATCGTGTTCGGCGGGGCGGCTGTCGCGATGGTGATCGTGGTGTGGCAGCGCGATCTGGCCGAGCGGGTCGCCCGCTCGATTCTGCGCCGCATCCCGCGCCTGAACCCCGATCCCTGGCTGCGACGTTTTCACTCGATCATGGATGGGCTGAGTGTGATCCGCTCGCCCCGGCTGTTTGCGGCGTCGGGCCTGTGGTCAGTCGGCGCGTGGCTGATCTCGGCTGCCTCGTTCCATCTGGCACTGATCGGCTTCGTGCCCGATGCGCCCTTCACAGCCTCGCTGTTCGTCACCGTCACGTCGACGTTGGTGCTGCTCGCGCCGTCGTCGCCAGGCTACATCGGCGTCATCGAGGTCGCGATCCAGAAATCGCTGCTCGTGTTTGCCGTCTCGGGTTCGGTTGGCCTGGCTTACGCCATCGCATTCCATGCGGTGGAGTTCATCGCCATGAATATCGCCGGCGTGATGGGGCTGGTACAGGAAGGCATGTCGTGGTCGTCGATGGTATCGACAGTGCACCAGGCCGAGGCCCAACACGGTACGCCGGTGGCGACGCTGGAGAGCCGATGAGAGTCTTGATCACCGGGGGCGCGGGATTTATCGGCTGCCATGCGGTCGATCGATTCCTGCGCCGTGGCCATGAGGTGACCATCTTCGACAACCTGTCGCGGCGCGGCGGGCGATCAAACCTGGACTGGCTAGCAGCCCGGCACGGCGCCGGCGCGTTCCGCCTGATCGAGGCCGACCTGCGTGACTTCGATCAACTGGCGGCGGCTGCGCACGGGCAGGATGCGATCATCCATCTGGCCGGTCAGGTCGCGGTGACGACGTCGGTCGAGGACCCGCGCAGCGATTTCGAGGACAACGCGCTGGGCACATTCAATGCGCTGGAAGCGGCGCGGCTGTCGGGATCGGATCCGATTTTTCTGTACTCGTCGACGAATAAGGTGTATGGCGGGATGGAAGCGGTGGGCATCGTCGAGCAGGCCACGCGCTACGCCTACCGCGATTTTCCTAACGGCATCCCCGAAAGGCAGCCGCTCGATTTTCATTCGCCGTACGGGTGTTCGAAGGGAGCCGGCGATCAATATGCGCGCGACTATGCCCGCATCTACGGCTTGCGCACGGTCGTCATCCGCCAATCGTCGATTTACGGGCCGCGCCAGTTCGGCATTGAAGATCAGGGCTGGCTGGCGTGGCTCATCATCGCGGCTGCCTGCGGCTATCCGATCACGATCTACGGTGATGGCAAACAGGCGCGCGACGTGCTGTACGTCGACGACCTGATAGATGCCTATGAGGCCGCCATCGCGCACATCGATGAGGCCGCCGGGCATGCCTTCAACGTGGGTGGCGGCCCGGCGAATACGCTATCGGTATGGGCCGAGTTTGGCCCGATGCTTGAGGAATTGATCGGCCGCGAAGTAGAGGTGAGGTGGGGCGATTGGCGGCCCGGCGATCAGCGCATCTACGTCTCGGACGTGCGCAAGGCAGAAAACATGTTGGGCTGGTCGCCGCGCATCGCTCCTACAGACGGCGTGCCAAAGCTGTATCAGTGGGTTGTTGAAAACCGAGCGTTGTTCGCTGGATAGGAATGCAGGCTTTAGTCAGCTGGTAGAGTGGGCTACGCACAGGCTGCACTCCCATAAGTTGGTAAACTCCATGAGAATTCTCATCGCTCTCACATATTACCGCCCTCACATCAGCGGTCTCACTATCTACGTCGAGCGATTGGCCCGCGCGTTGGCCGATCGCGGACATCGAGTGGCGGTGCTCACTTCACAATACGATCGCTCGCTGCCGCGCGAAGAGCATCTGCACGGCGTCGACGTGATTCGCGCGCCGGTGGCCTTTCGCGTGAGCAAGGGCGTGATCATGCCGTCGATTGGCCGCATCGCCACACGGCTTGTGCGCGAGCACGATGTGCTGAGTCTGCACCTGCCACAACTCGACGCAAGTGGTATCGCGCTGCGCGGCCGGTTGATGAGGAAGCCGGTCACGTTGACGTATCACTGCGACTTGACGCTGCCACCCGGTCTGTTCAATCGGCTCGTCGATCGCGTTGTCTTTCTGAGCAATATCCTGGCCGCGCGCTGGTCGGATGCGATTGTGCCATATACGCAAGATTACGCCACGCACTCGCCGTTCCTGTCACGCTACTTGAACAAAGTGCGTGTGATCCCGCCGCCGGTTCACGTTCCGACGCCCGCCCGCGCCGACATCGACGCCTTCCGAGCCAGGTGGAACCCTGATGGCCAGCGAGCCATCGGCATGGCGGCGCGATTGGTCGCCGAGAAAGGCGTGGAATATCTCCTCGAAGCCTTGCCGCGCGTGCATGCCGAATTCCCGAACAGCCGTGTGCTGTACGCCGGCCAGCACGAGAACGTCCTGGGTGAAGAGGCCTACTATCGCCGACTCGCCCCGTTGCTCGAACGCGAGCGCGGCCGCTGGACGTTCTT
>JBOGUH010000225.1:0-3025 GCA_050695975.1 Anaerolineae bacterium | reverse complement strand
TCGATGTAGGCGCGTGGCGTCGGCCGGAAGGCGATAGCGTAGACCGCACCGACCAGGCCGCCCAAGAGCGCCCCCAGTCCGCTGCTGCCTAACGTCGCTGCAAGCGTGATGCTGCTGGCCAGTCCGGCCAGCAGCCCAATGGCGCCCCGTCGCGCATATTTTTTCATGACGACCATTATACTCAGAACTCTATTCCGGGCGGGCTAATGCCCAGCCGACGCAGGACCTGCCCTTGCGGAGCCGAAGGGTCGCTTCCGTCGGAATGTCTTTGCAACAGCCATGCTTTTGTAACACCAGACGCTTACGCGTGGCTTACGAGGGGTGGGCGTTGCATGTCAGCAGAGCCGCCAACACCGTTCGGGTTGTGATATACTTGTTGTGTACCTGCGGAGCGGGAAGTGAATACCATCTTCCCGCTTTTACCGTCCAACCCCCGCACTCCCATACTTTCATAGCTGGAGAGATGACACATGCACTACCGAAATCTGGGACGTTCCGGGCTGAAGGTCTCCGCCGTCGGTTTAGGCGGCAATCGCTTCGGCAGCAAGTGCGATCTCGAAACGACGAAGCGTATCTTGCACACGGCGCTCGACCTCGGCGTGAATTTCATCGATACCGCCGACGTGTATGCTGCAGGCCGATCCGAGGAATTCATCGGCGAGGCGATCCACGGTCGGCGCGATCGAGTCGTCGTGGCGACCAAAGTCTTCGGCAAGGTGGGCGACGGCCCGAACGATCGCGGCGCGTCGCGCCAGCACATCCTGCAAGCCGTCGAAGCCAGCCTGCGCCGCCTGCAAACTGATACCCTCGACCTGTACCAGATTCACGAGTGGGACGAGGCGACGCCGATCGATGAAACCATGCGCGCGCTCGACGATCTGGTGCGCGCCGGCAAGGTGCGCTACATCGGCGCGTCGAACTTCGCCGCGTGGCAGGTGTGCCGCGCCAACGACCTGACCGAGATGCGCGGCTGGACGGCCTTTGTCTCCGTTCAACCGGAGTATCACATGCTTGAGCGCGGCATCGAAGCCGAACTCGTGCCGTATGGCAAGGCATTCAACGTCGGCATCCTGCCCTACTTCCCGCTGGCCGGTGGGTTTCTCACCGGCAAGTACAGGCGCGGCCAGGCTGCGCCGCCCGGATCGCGCGGCGAGTCCAGCCACTATGTGCAGAAGTACATGACGGACGCCAGCTACACGCTCGTCGAGCGGCTGACTCACTTCGCCGGGGAGCGCGGGCACAGCCTGACCGAGCTGGCTATCGCCTGGCTGCTGGCTCAACCGCAGATTTCATCCGTCATCTCCGGCGCGACTTCCGCCGAGCACGTCGCGGCAAACGTGAAAGCCGCCGATTGGGCGCTGAGCGTGGATGAGTTGGCCGATGTCGACGCCATGCTGAATGCGTGAAACGTAGTGCGTATTGCGTGTTCCGTTCCGTGGACACGACACGAAACGCACTACGCAATACGAAATACGCATTATGAATACCGAATTCGCCATCCAACTCCCCTGGCAGCCCGACCGGCGCACGCCGCTGCGCTGGATCGCTTCGCACGTTCTGCGCAACAGACTGGTTATCCTGATCGTGTTGGTCGGCGCGTTCGGCAACGCCGCGCTGGCGGCAGTCATTCCGATAACCACCGGCATCGCCTTCGACGCGCTGCAGGCATCGCCGCCGGACTTCAGCGCGGTGGGTAACGCTGCGCTCATCATCGTGATCTCACAAGTCGTGCGCGGCGTGCTGCAATTCGGGCGCAACTATGGCAACGAGATCATCGGCCAGCGCCTGGAACGCGATACGCGCGCCGAATTGTATACCAGCCTGATCGGCAAGAGCATGACGTTCCACGACATGCAGTCGACCGGCGACGTCATGGCGCGCGCCACCAACGACGTGCGAGAGGTGAACCTGATGCTCAACCCGGGCGTGAACCTCGTCGTCGGATCGGCGATGTTCCTGCTGATGCCCGTCCTGTTCGCGCCGGGCATTCATCCGCATTTGATCCTCGTCCCGCTGCTGTTCTGCGTCAGCTATTTCTTCTCGCTGCGCCAGTTCCTGGCGCAGCTCAAGCCGGTGACCGAAAGCGTGCGCCGCCGCTTCGGCGGGATGAACGCGATCCTGGCCGAGACGATCGAGGGCATCGAAACGGTCAAAGGCGCCGCACAAGAAGAACACGAGGTCGCGCGTTTCGAGGAGGGCGCCACCGAGTACCGGGACGCGTTCGTCCAGCAGGGCGACATCGAAGCGCGCTTTGTGCCGCTGCTGCTGATGGGTCTCGCGTTCGGAGCGGGACTGTTCCACGCGATCGGGCTCTATCGGGCGGGCGAAATCGGCGGCGGCGACATCGTCGCCTTCATGGGTCTGCTGTTCCTGTTCGGCTTCCCCACCTTCGTCTCGCTGTTCGCCTACGCGCAGATCTCGTCGGGCATGGCCAGCGCGCGCCGCATTCTGGAACTGATCCAGACCGAGACCGAACTCGACGAGAACAAGACCGGCTATGCGGCGGAGATGCACGGCGCGATTCGATTCGAGAACGTCACGTTCAATTACCGGGGCGACGCGCCGACGCTGGAAGCTGTGTCGTTCGAAGTCGCGCCGGGACAGACACTGGCGATCGTCGGGCAGACCGGGTCGGGCAAGAGCAGCATCGTCAAGTTGATCAATCGCATCTACGACGCGAACGCCGGGCGTGTGCTGATCGACGGCGCCGACGTGCGCGACTGGAACCTGGAGTCGCTGCGCAAGCAGATCTCGATCATCGAGCAGGACCTGTTCCTGTTCTCGCGCACGATTGCCGAGAATATCGCGTTCGGTTGTCCGGATGCGACACGCGAGCAGATCGAGCAAGCGGCCCAAGAAGCGCAGGCGCACGAGTTCATCACGTCCTTCGCCGACGGCTACGACACGATCGTCGGCGAGCGCGGCGTGACGCTGAGCGGCGGGCAGCGCCAGCGCATCGCGCTGGCCCGCGCCTTCCTCACCGACCCGCGCATCTTGATCCTGGACGACTCGACCAGTGCGATCG
>JBOGUH010000224.1:0-2524 GCA_050695975.1 Anaerolineae bacterium | reverse complement strand
ATACGTATCGGCCATGTTGCCCTGGCCCTGAAGTTGATAGAAGTAAGCGACGTTGGGCAGGTTCGGATCGCGCGTCGAGAAATCGAATACGGTCGTCTCATCCGGCGCGCGATCGATCGCCGCTCGCGCCAGCCGATCGGCCACCTTCAGCCCGGCGCGGCGGACGGCGTCGTCATAGTCGGCGTTATCCAGGCCGGGCTGCGGCGCGAGTGTCAGGACGAGATTGATCACGCGCGAGAACGGGCTGTAGATCCGGGTCGGCCCTGCCATATCGACGATCGCTTCGCGCGCGGCGAGCAGCCCAGAAAATGGCTGCGGGTAGCGGCTCGATGTGAGCACGCTCATCCCGGCCAGCCGCAGCGTCTTGCCATGTCCCACCGTCTCCGGGCCGCTCAGAAAGCCGGGGAAGACGACGCCCGGCCCTTCGATCTTGACGCGCGGCTCGACCGCGTCCAGGCAGTGGACGATGCGGACGCTCTCGCCCGGCCGGGCGATGTCGACGTCCGCTCGCGCAATGCGCTTGTCTTCCAGAATCAACGCGGCGATTTCATCGGCGTTGATGATCAACGTATGACCGTCGAGCGCGGTGCGAGCGCCGAATCGCACATCGCTGATGCGGATAGTTTGAAGTTCGAGGCGGAAGGGTTGTTTCATGTGACGGGAAAGAGTTATCCGCGAATTGCCGCGAATCTTCGCTAATAATTTGTGCAGATTCGCGAAGATTCGTGGATCGATTTGCTCATCGCATTACATCGTTACTATCACGCGATAGGTATCGGGCCGCACGGCCAGTTCGAACGCCTCCTTGATGTTGTCCAGCGGGATCTTCTTGTGGATCAGCGGGCGCACGTCGATCAGCCGTTTGGATAGCAATCTGGACGCCGTCTCGAAGCCTTCGACCGACGGATGCCGCGCGCCAGTCAGCGTGACTTGCTTGCGATGGATGAAATTCGGGTCGATCGTCAGGTCGGTGGGTGGGTGCGCCGAAGCGAAGAACATCATCGTGCCGAACTCGGCCACCATCTTGAGCGCGTCCAGGTTCGCCGCGTGGTTGCCGATGGCGATAATCACGACGTCCGCGCCTTTGCCATCGGTGAGTTCTCGCACGCGCGCGGGAGCGGCTTCGGTTTTCGGATTGACGGTGAAGTCGGCGCCCAATTCGAGCGCGCGGTCGTTGCGGTCCGGATCGACCTCGCTGACGATGACGCGTGCGCCGCGGCGCTTTGCCAGCATCATGTTGAGCATGCCCATCGGCCCGGCGCCGATGACGACGACGTCACTGCCCAGATCGATGTCCATCTTGTCGGCGGCGTGGATGGCGCAGGCGACCGGCTCGGCGAAGCAGCCTTCCTCGGCTGGCAGTTCGGGCGCGAGTTTGTACGCGCGGCCGATCGGAATCGCCATATACTCGGACAGGCCCATCGGCCCCCACAAGCCGGCATACTCCATTCGGTAGCGATCCAGATTGTGTCGGCCAACCGGTTGAACGCCAACGGCAACGCGATCGCCCACTTTGAGATCGGTCTTGGTGCGCTCTCCGATCGCGTCGATCACACCGGCGAACTCGTGCCCGCCGGCGAACGGGCGCGGCGTCTCATGATCCACGCCCGAATACGTGCGCTGCTCCCAGGTGCACAGTCCGCACGCTTGAATCTTGATGAGCACTTCGCCCGGTCCGGCTCGCGGCTTGGGCACTTCGCGCAGCTCGACCTGACGAACATCGGTGATCACGGCGACTCGCATCGTGTCGTCGATCATCAATAAATCTCCTCTGTCTCGCCCTTCGACAACTGCACGTAGAGGACGCCGACGACGGTCAGGAATGTGCCTATCGCCATAAGCGGCCTCAGGTCCTCGCCGAGAAACACCACGGCCAGTATCGTGGAAATCACCGGATTTGTCCCGCTGATCGTCAACACACTCGCCACAGTCGTGAGCGACAGCGCGTGCGTATCGCAGATCAGGGCGACTGCGCTCAACAACCCGGCCAAGAGAAACAAGCCGATCGCGCTCAACGCCGTCGTCCACAACAGCGCGCCCCGACCGACCGCGAATAAAATTCCCACCAGCAACACGAGACCGCAGGTCTGACTCAGCGCGATGGCCAGGTACTTGTCGACGCCGCGAGTCAAGGCATAGCGCGTGCAGTTCGCGGCCGTGGCCCAGCTGAGCGCCGTCACGAGCGCCAGCGGAATCGCCGCGAGCGCGCCTGGCAGGACTTCATTGCCGGCCGAGCGGCCGTAACCCAGCAGGGCGACGCCCGACACGGCCGCCACGATCCCGACGACCATCTGGGCGGTCAGCCGCTCCTTGAGGAATAGTGCGGCGATGATCGCGCTCCACAGAATGTTTGTCGCCAGTACGGGCACGGTCAGCACCACGCCGCCTGCCTGCAGCGCGTAGAAGAACGCGACTGTGCCAATGGACGTGCCGACCGCGCCGCCTAAGAACGAGATGAGTATCACGCGCCAGCCGACAAAATCGGCTGACGAAGGGCGCAGCCTCGACCGGCCCTGCCGGGAGC
>JBOGUH010000223.1:0-5614 GCA_050695975.1 Anaerolineae bacterium | reverse complement strand
GTCTTGAAGACCTGCCAGGTCTATCGTGACGCCGAGGGTTCCGGCACGGATTTCGAAGACGTGCTGGTGTGCAACTGTTTGGAGGAACTGAGTGGTATTGTTACGGGCTGCCCTGTCAGGGCGAGTACGCGGCGATCACGTTTGAAGGGATGAAGAGTGAAGGATGAGGGATAAAGGGCGAAGGGCAAGGAGATCGCGCGATGAGGGATGTGATTCGATATGAGGAACTGACCTTTCCCGAAGTGGCCGAGCTGCCGCGCGATACGCTGATGCTGATCCCGCTGGGCGACGCGGAGGGTTACGACTGGGACGGGGTGGCCGATCGCGTGCGGCAGCGAACGCGGCGCAAGGTCGAGCAGGTGTGTGTCTTCCCCGGTGTGCCATTCGGTTTCAAGACGCGCCAATCGGCGCTGAAGCCGCTGTCGGTCGATCCGAAACTGCTGCGCCGCGTTCTGGCGTCGCTGATCGCCAGCATCAAAGAGGATGGGTTCACGCGCGTCTTCGTCGTCAACGGTCAGGGCCAACAGGGATTCGCGGCGAAGGACGTGCCGACGATTGCATATGGCGGAAGTCAAAGACCCGCGCCCGGCGATGCAACCGCGCATGGGGATGCGCGGCTGCTGAAATGGGGATCGACGCAGGAGAACGCAACGCGGGTCGCGCTGATCGCCACCGGCCACACCGAGCAGCACGCATTCCACCTGCCGCTCAACACCGACACGTTGATCATCGGCGCGATTGCTGAGGGCGTCGAGCGGACAATCCCGGAGATGATCTTCCGCCTGCCGACGTGGCCGTACGGTGTGAGCATGCATCGCCGCCAATATCCCGGCACGCTGACGATCGAGCCGCGGGCGTGGGAAGACTTCTGGATCGCCATCGTCGGCAACCTGCGATCACAAGGCTTCCGAATGGCCTACCTGATCAACGGTCATGGCGGCAATCACTCGTTCCTGGTGAACATCACCAAGTTCATCGGCGATCGCTGGCCGGACACGTTCGCCGCGACGGCCTTCCTGCACACGTCGAGCGGGCCAGGGGCTGCGGCGCTGATGAAGTACCGCACGTCGAAGATCGGTGGGATGGGTCACGCCGGCGAATGCGAGACGAGTTACATCCTGCACCTGCGGCCCGAATTGGTGCGCATGGAACTCGCCGCCGACGAGATCGATTTTACGGCGACGCCAAATTACTTCATGGACTGGTTCGAAGGCGGGGCGCTAATCGCCAATCCGCCGTGGACCGACGATACGATCAGCGGCGCGTACGGCGCGGCGACGCACGGGACGGCGGAGAAAGGCCGGCTGTGGCTGGAAGCCGCTATCGAGGAGAAGGCCGGGCACGTGCGCGAGATCGTCGAGCAGTATCAGCGTCGATCGGAACGGCGCGAAGAGGGTTGGGTGACGGGATCGTGGCGCAAGCACCCCAAGTTGAGCCGCCAAAGAAATCGGGACACTGATGCACACGGATGAACGCGGATCAGAAAAAAGGTGGTCATTGAATTCATCATTGTGCGCTCGATTAAGAATTGGCTATAATCAGTACGACACGAAAGCAGCCTGACGCTTCGACCCCTGGGCTGCTCCTTCGGCTTCGCTCAGGACATGGCTCAGGGCAGGCCTCGCGGTGGGCCACGCCCGCGAGGACGCGGGCTATGAGCGGTGGGCTATCACTTGTTCTGAACATGAGCCAAGGGGGCTTCGCTATGTCCGACATCGTCAAGAACGTGAATATGGCCGTGCCGATCGAGAAAGTGTGGGCCGCGCTCACCGATGATTGACTCAACTTTGGACTTCGCCAACAAGGTCGCGCTCATCACCGGTTCCGGTCGAGGCATCGGCCGGGAAATCGCGCTGCACTTCGCGCGGCGCGGCGCCGACATCGTCGTCAACTTCTTCCGCAATCGCGCCCCGGCCGAAGAGGCAGCCGCCGAGATCGAGAGACTCGGCCGCCGGGCCGTCGTGGTCAAGGCCGACGTGGGCGAGGCGGACGGCATCGAGACGCTGATCGCAGCGGCCGACAAAGCCTTTGGCGGGCTGGACATCCTGGTGTGCAACGCCGCGTCGGGCTACAACCGGCCGGTGATGGAACAGAAGATCAAAGGCTGGGACTGGACACTCAACATCAACGCGCGCTCGGTGCTGTTCCTGTCGCAAAAGGCCGCGCCGCTAATGGAAAAGCGGGGTGGCGGCGCCATCGTCAGCATCAGCAGCCTGGGGTCGATCCGCGTGCTGCCGGATTACGTCGTCGTCGGCGCAAGCAAAGCGGCGATTGAAGCGATTACGCGCTACCTGGCGGTCGAGCTCGCGCCCAAGAACATCGTCGTCAACTGCGTGTCGGCCGGCATCGTCGAGACCGATGCGCTCAAGCACTTTCGAGCGCTCCAAGACGACAATGTGCTGGTTAGCGCGGCGGATCGCACACCGGCCGGCCGTATCGTCACGCCGCAAGATGTGGCCAACGTCGTCGGCTTCTTGTGCACGCCCGCCGCCGAAATGATCCGCGGCCAGACGATCCTCGTGGACGGCGGGTACACGCTGCGATTGTAATCGCGCATCGCGCATGGCTTATCGCGTATCGCCTATCGCGAATCACATCACCTGTCACCCGCCACTTTTCATGTACTGCGCTTTTAGAGCCTATCCGAAAACGTAGCCTAGTCCCCTGCTTGCGCCCGTGCTTGCCCCCCGCTCCACGGGGCGCTCTGCGGGTTCGTTGATTCGATGTTTTTCGTTGACACGGGGAGTCCAGATGCCCATTGCACCAACTATCGACATCAACATCTGGCGTTTTGATCCCAGCATCTTGCTCGGATTGCTTGCGCTGGTTGGCGCGTACACCGTTGGCGCGATGACACTTCGCCGGCGTGGCTTGTGGGGTGAAGAGATCACAAAGCGGCACGTTGCATTCTTCGCTGTTGGCGTATTGGTTTTATTCCTGGCGCTCGCCTCGCCGATCGACTACATCGGCGAAAAGCACTTGTTCTCGATCCACATGGTGCAGCACATCTTGCTGGCGATGGTCGCGCCAGCGCTGATCCTGCTCGGCGTGCCGCGCTGGATGATGCAGTGGGTGCTCGATTTCCTCCGTATCGCGCCAGTGGTCAAGTTCGTCACGCACCCCGTGCTCGCCTTCATCGCGTTCAACACCGCGCTGATCGCCTGGCACATCCCGGCCCTGTACGAGGCTGCCCTGCGCGATCCGATCATCCACATCGTGGAACATCTCTTCTTCATCGGCGCCGGCTTTCTTTCATGGTATCCGGTGATCGATCCGGCCGGGCAGCACGCGCGCTTCCATCCGCTGGCGCAGATCGTGTACCTGTTCCTGTTCGTCGTGCCCGGCGGTGTACTCGGCGCTGCCTTCGCCTTCGCGCAGCAGCCGATTTATGCTTACTACGCCGGCGTGCCGCGATTGTGGAACCTGACCGTCCTCGACGATCAGGCGCTAGCCGGTGGGATCATGTGGGTGCCGGGCTGGGCGATCTACTTCGTCGCGCTGTCGATCGTCTTTGCACTGTGGATGCGGCGCGAGGACGCCAGCAGCCAACCGGTTATTTGACGAAAGACGAAGGGACGCTTCGCGTAACGGATGACACCCTTCGTCTTTCGTCGATTGTCCTTCGACCCCTAAACAAAACAGCGCGGCGAAATCATCGTCGCGCTGCGCTGTCATTTTTGGGCGTTATACGTAGTGACGACTTCAGTCGTCAGCGCCTTGGCGGCACAAGCGACTGAAGTCGCGACTACATTACGCGATTAGCCTCTGAACTCGGCCTCGTCCGGCAGTGTGTGCAAGTCGGATTCAGCGAACGTCATTTCGCCGAGATGGTGCAGCACGTCGGCTTCGCCGTCGTATTCGTAGCGCCTACGGAACCAGCCTCCGCCGGGGTTGGGGCGGAAGATCAAATCGAAGAAGATCGTGCTGGATTCGGGATATTCCTTCACGTCGACGATCCACGCCGGGCGGGCCGGGCGGGCGACGACGGAGACCTTTTTGTTGCGGCGTGCTTTGAGCGCAGCCATGTCGACGCTGGCTGCCGAAGAATCCATGTTCATAACTGATCACCTCGCCCGAGCGGATCGCGCTGAGTATACCGCCGTCGGCTGAACTCGCCAATCCGGTTATACAGTCTCACTGGCTCGCGCCAGTGGTTCGCCGCGTTATGCAAACGCCATAGACAATAAAACCGATACTGGACAACACAAACCAGCTGTGGGGGCGACTCAAGAAACCTTGTAGAACGATTTGATCGAGCGCCAGAGCAACCATAACAACAGCCACGATTACGTACAGGAAGCGCCGAAGAAACCTACGAGACGACAGGCTGAGAAGCCGATCAATGATCTCAACCACCGCAACAGCCAATAGAAACACTAGCGCCAGCCGCACATCGAATGCCCACAGCGCAACGACACCGGAGGTGAGTGCCACCACTAACGACAGTTCACAGATCAGGTCGCGCATATCTGCCTCGGCCATTGTTTCCAGATCGAATTACGCTACCCGCGTCAAAGCCTTCGTCGACGCGAAAGCGAGCTTAGCCCTTCAGTGCCCCTGCCAGCAACCCGCGCATGAAGTAGCGGCCCAGGATAATGTAGATGAGCAGCGTGGGCAGCGCGGCGATCAGCGCGCCAGCCATTTGCACGTTCCATTCGACGATGAAGCTGCCGGCCAGGTTGTTCAGCGCGACGGTCATCGGCTGCACTTCGGCCCGGTTGGCGATCACCACCGCGAACAGGAATTCATTCCAGATCGAGGTGAACTGCCAGATCAGGACCACGACGAACGCCGGGACGGAGAGCGGCAGCAGGATCCGGCGATAAATGCCGAAGAAACCTGCGCCATCGATCTTGCCGGCCTCAACCAACTCGGTTGGAATGGACGCGTAATAGTTGCGGAAGATCAGCGTGGTGATGGGAATGCCATACACCACGTGCACCAGCACCAGCCCGCCAGTGGTGCCATAGGCCGGAATGTAGTTCGCAACGAGCGGCGGCAGCCAATCGAGGAACGCCGGGACATTCCAAGCCAACACGGCGCTGATCCAATCCCCGGCTACGTTGCGCGTCCACACCTGCAGCAGCGACACGAGCGGGATGAGCACGCTCTGATACGGAATGAACATGCCAAACAAGATCAGCGGGAAGATCACGTTCGCCCCTCTGAATTTCCACTTGGCCAGAATATAGCCGTTGATCGAGCCGAGCAGGGTGGAGAGGATCGTGCCGGGGACAGCCAGCTTGACGCTGTTCCAGAAGTTATTGGCCAGACCCTGTGTCCCTTTCGCGGCGTTTCCCAGCCAAGCCTCGCCGAACGAGTCCAGCGAGAGCGCGCCGGGCAGGTTCCACATCGTCGCCAGGTTCACTTCGGCGTAACTCTTCAGGCTGGTCGCCACCAGGACGTACACCGGCAGCAGAAAAAACAAGGCCGCCGCGATCAAAATCGCGTAGATCGCCGTGCGGGACAGGCTGCGTGAAGCGGTCATCGCTGCACCTCCGTGCGGGTGCTGTAGATCAGGTAAGGGATCACCAACACGGACACCATCAACAGCAAGATCATGGCGATAGCCGCGCCTCGCGCGAAGTGGTTGCCACGGAAGACGGTGTCAAAC
>JBOGUH010000222.1:0-1510 GCA_050695975.1 Anaerolineae bacterium | reverse complement strand
GTATTGGATGGGCTGAATCCACAGCCCGGCGGACGTTTTATCGATTGTACGCTGGGCGGTGGCGGGCACACGGCGGCTCTGCTCGATCGAACGCGCCCAAATGGCCGTGTGCTGACTCTCGACGCAGACCCGGTCGCCGTCGAGAGCGGTCGGGCGCGGCTCACGATCTACGCTGACCGCGTCGTCCTGGTTCACAGCAACTTTGCCAACCTGTCTGAGGTGGCTGCCAGACACGGATTCGACGGCGTGGACGGTGTGCTGATGGATCTGGGTCTGTCGTCCGATCAGCTGGCATCCGATCGCGGGTTCGGGTTTCAGCGCGGTGGCGAACTCGATATGCGTTTCGACCCGACGCAAGGCGAGACGGCAGCCGACCTGGTCAATTCGCTTGCCGCAGAGGAGCTGGCTGACCTGATCTTCAAGTACGGCGAGGAGCCGGCCAGCCGGCGCATCGCACGCGCGATCGTCGCGGCGCGGCCGATACGATCGGCCGAGCACTTAGCCCGGGTGGTGATCGAAGCGGTCGGTCGGCGCCGCAGGCTGCACCCGGCCACGTTGACGTTTCAGGCGCTGCGCATCGCGGTGAACGACGAACTGGGATCGCTGATACAGGCATTGCCATTGGCTGTCTCACTGCTGCGGCGGGGCGGCCGGCTGGCGGTGATCTCGTTCCATTCTCTCGAAGATCGTATCGTCAAAGAGTTCATGCGACGAGAATCGCGCCCCGTGGTGGTGCAACCAGATTCGCCGCCGGGCGGCGTCGGGCGCGCACCCAGGCTGCGGCTGATCACACCGAAACCGATTGTAGCGGGGGCAGCTGAAGTGAACGTCAACCCGCGATCGCGCAGCGCCAAGCTGCGCATTGCCGAAAAATTGTAGACCCATGGGGAAAGTCAATGACGATGAACCGCTTGAGCGGCTGGATCGACCACGGGTTGAAGGTCGCGCGCTGGCCGGCCAGCCGCGCGGCGCGTGTGGCGCTGCTGCTGGCGCTGGGGCTGTCGATCTTGGGGACGTACCTGGTGCAGTCGAGCCAGATCGTCGCGGCCAACCGTCACGTGGAGACGCTGCAGCGCGACTTGCTGGCGCTGCGGCGACAGAATGCGTTGAGGCTGGAGTCGATCGCCGAGGCGACGACGGCCGCAAAGCTCATCGAACGGGCCAAAGCGCTGGGCTTTCAGCCGGCCGAGATGATCGAGTTCGTCTGGGTGCCCACGAACCTGCATGACGACACGCCGGCGCTGCGCGACGGCTATCGGAACCCGTGAATCGCAGGAACGCACTTTAGTGATGCGACCATTTTCCCGCACGCGGCTTTTCTTCGTCGTGGCTATGATCATCGCGTTGAGCGGCGCGGTGCTGGCGCAGCTCGTGCGCCTGCAGGTGGTGGAGCACGATCGCTGGGACAATGTGGCTCGCCAAGGGCGCGCCGGCCAACGCGAGGTGACGCCGGAGCGCGGACGCATCTGGGATCGCAACGGCGTGCTGCTGGTCGGCAACGAGCCGCGCT
>JBOGUH010000221.1:0-1843 GCA_050695975.1 Anaerolineae bacterium | reverse complement strand
ACGTGCCCTTGCCGCCGCCGACGAGGATCGGCGCGCCGCGCTTCACGGCCTCAAAGAAACCCGTCGTCCACACGCCGCCGCGTGGGCCATAGATTTGCGCAGGCCGGAGGACGCAGACCTCGATGTGATCGGCGTGGCTGAAGGCGACCGACTCGCTTTGCGCTTTCGTCGCGCCATAGGCATCGGTCGCGCGCAACGGCCAGGTCTCGTCGACGACGCCATCGTCGACCGGTCCGTATACGGCGATGCTGCTGGTGTGCACCAGCCGCCGCGCGCCGGCATCGATCGCCGCTTCGACCAGCGCGCGTGTGCCGTCCACATTCACGCGCCGGGCGACTTCAACCGAATTGGGCCGCCCCAGCCAGGCCGCAATACTGAACACGATGCTGCATCCGCGCACCGCGCGGCGCAGCGAATCGGCGTTGCTTAAATCGCCTTCAACCATCACGACGCCGCGCTCGGCCAGCCAGGTTCCCTTCGCCGCCGATCGCGCCAGGCCGCGCACATTCGCGCCCAGCGCCAACAGCCGTTCGGCGACGTGTGAGCCGATAAAGCCGGTCGCGCCGGTGACCAAGACGGTTTCTCCTCGCAGCAAGCTCGTCAAGTCAGCCCCCTCAGAGGGTGTCTGAAAAGTACTCAAAGCCCGCGTCCTCGCGGGCGCGCTAACGCAGCAACCGCGAGGACGCGGTTGGGGAGCGTTTTCAGACAATCCCTCAGTTCTAACAGTTCCCTTGCGAGGAACTCAAGGAACTGGAGGAGGCTCTATTATACAATCAGGGTGAGATCGCCGAACTCGTGCCAGCGGTAGTCGCGTTCGAGCGCTTCGCGATAGGCGCGCAGCACGAGATCCTTGTCGCCAGCGAAAGCCGTCGCCAGCACCAATCGCGTCGATTTGGCCTCGTGCAAGCCGGTCACCAATGCGTCGACGGCCTTGAAGCGGTAGCCCGGCGTGATGTACAGCGAGGTCCAGCCGCGCCGGCCTTCGAGGCGACCCTGTTCGTCGGCGACCGTCTCCAGCGTGCGGACGACTGTCGTGCCGATGGCGAACACACGACCTGCTCGCTCACGCGCGTGATTGATCAGCTGCGCCGCTTCGTCGGTGATCTGATACGGCTCCTCGTACATGCTGTGCTGCTCGACCTGCTCCTCTTCGATGTCGATGTTCGACACGCCGGTGTGCAATACAATGCGCACGATGCCCACGCCCTGCTCGTTCAATTTTGCTAACATCTCCGGCGTGAACGCGCGCCCAGCCGATGGCATTTCCGACGAGCCGGGGAACTGCGAATAAACGTTTTGGTAATATTCCAGGCCCCACTCCTGCGGGACGTAGTGATACCGGATCGGCGCACCCAAGCGCTGCCGCCACTGATCCATCGACGTGCCGTTAAGATCGAAGGCGAGCAGCCACAATTTGTGGACGCGCGGGTGGCGCGTGACGACGGCTGCCGTCAACTCCTTGCGCTCGATCGTTCCGAAGCTCAGTATGTCGCCGGGTCGTACTTCCGCATCGGGATCGAGCACGGCGTGCCACTGGTCGCCCTTCCCGTTCGACGACGGATCGCGCGACGACAAGCGCACCTTGATGTCGTGCCCCTGCGCATCCGTCGCCATGAACTCTGCTGGCAGTGTCGCGCTGGCATTGAGAACGACGACGTCGCCGCGACGCAGGTAATCGGGAAAATCGATGAAGCGCCGATGCTCGATCAATCCCGACTTGCGGTGGATCACCATCAGCCGCACGTCTGATCGGCTGCGCCCGGCGGCTTCGGGCGGCATGGATGCAGCCTTGTCTTCGGGAAGCTCAAATTGCAGGTCTTGAAGTTTCATGATTCTCCTGGAG
>JBOGUH010000220.1:0-2576 GCA_050695975.1 Anaerolineae bacterium | reverse complement strand
CCATTGCCCCTCCCCTCGCTCATCGCCTATCGCTTATCGCGGTTCGCCCGTTGCGTGACACTTCACGCCGCCTCGCTCTTGTCACTCGTCACCTGTCACACGGATTTCCCACGGATTACACGGATTGGCAAGTATTCCGGCACGGTCAAGGTGCAAAATGAACTCGCAATCGCCCAGGTCGATAGCGGGATACTTGCCAACACTAAAGTGGGTTCCACTTTCGGAGCCAAAAAACGTCCTCAGGGAAATCGGTGTGCCAGGTCTTTTAGACCTGGCAGGTCAGCAACTGTCCCATGCCCGATCAAATCATCACGCTGCACGCCGACTCGCGCGAGCGGCTGGATAAGTTTGTCGCCGCGTGCGTGAGCGACTTGTCGCGCACGGCCGTCCAACGCTTGATCGAAGAAGGCTTCGTCACGGTCAACGACCGGCTGACCGATGCGTCCCACACACTTGGGCAGGGGGATGAGATCGTCGTGCGTATCCCGTCACCTGCGCCGACGACGGTTGAAGCCGAAGACATCCTGCTGTCCATCCTGTACGAAGACGCCGACCTGATCGTGATCGATAAGCCGGCCGGCCTGGTCGTCCATCCGGCGGCGGGGCACGATCGCGGCACGCTGGTCAATGCCGTTCTCGCCCACGCGCCAGACCTGAAAGGCGTCGGCGGCGAGCTGCGGCCAGGCATCGTGCATCGTCTCGACAAAGACACCTCCGGTGTGATCGTCGTCGCCAAGCACGATGCGGCGTACCGCGAACTCCAGCGCCAGTTCAAGGCGCGCAGTGTGAAGAAGGTCTACCTCGCGCTGGTCGAAGGTCGCCTCGAACCGGGTGTGGGGATCATCGACGCGCCGATCGCTCGGGATCGCGTTCACCGCAAGCGAATGGCGGTGGCGCTGGAGGGCCGACCCTCGCGCACGCGATATAAAGTGGTAGAGTACCTGCGCGCAGATTTCGCTCAGCCGCCGCGTCCTCGCGGTGGCGTCCGCGGGGACACGGACGCGGAGCGAAGTAAGCGCGAATACTCATTGGTCGAAACCTATCCCGAAACCGGCCGCACACACCAGATTCGCGTTCACTTTGCATGGCTCGGGCATCCGCTCGTCGGCGACACGGTCTATGGCCGCAAGAAACCCTCGCTGCCGATCAAGCGACACTTCTTGCACGCGGCCAGCCTGACGCTGCGCCTGCCCTCGAGCGGCGAGGAGCGGATGTTCACCTCGCCGCTGCCGGAGGAGTTGGCGCAGGTGTTGCAATGGATGAGCAGCCGCTTCGCGTAAACGGATGTCGATCGGCGCATCCGTTTTTGCTTGACACGCCTGATAGAATCAGCGATAATCGCGTCGAACTAATGTTCGGCCAAAATTCATATTTACCACCAAGTCACTCAGCCTGTTTTCCGCGCCCGCCAGATACCGAATGTTGGGGCGGCAGTTGCACTGCGGCGGTAACTGCGAAATCTGGGCTAAGTCACCGAGAAAACCTGGAAATCTTTGTGCCTTCGTAGTCAAGGAGCGATCATGCGCGAAGTGACTATCGCCTGCGTGCAGATGCAAGTCGAACTCAACCGGATGGAAGACAACCTGGTCAAGATGTCGGAGTGGATCGAGAAGATCGCGCTCGCGCAGAAGGTCGATCTGATCGTCTTCCCCGAACTGGCGACGACCGGCTACGAATGCGGCGTGCGCTTCACCGATTTCGCGCAGCGCGTGCCCGGCCCTTCGGTCAACCTGATCGGGCAGCGCGCCAGCGAGTTCGGCGTGTACATCGCCTTCGGGCTGCCGTCAAAGGAAAAGGTCGAGTCGGTGCTGTTCAACTCGGCGGTGCTGGTCGGGCCGGACGGCGACCTCGTCGGCGATTATCGCAAGGTTCATCTGAAAGGCGAAGAGAAACTTGCATTCCGCAACGGGTTCAGATTCCCCGTACAGGAAGTTGACTTCGGCAACGTCGGCTTGCTGGTGGGCTGGGATGTCGCGTTTCCCGAAGCGGCACGCACGTACGCGCTGGACGGCGCCGATCTGCTGGTCGTGTGCGCGAACTGGGAGAAGCCGAATGTCGAAGAATGGCGCACGTACTTGATGGCGCGCGCGCTGGAGAACTCGCTCTTCGTGGCAGCGGCCAACCGCATCGGGCAGGACGCGACGCTGTCATTCTGCGGCGAGACGATGATCGTCGGTCCGCGCGGGCAGATTTTCGCGCGCGTCGACGAAGAGGTCGAAGGCTACGCACTGGCCCGCATCGATCTGGACGAAGTGCGCCGTCACCGTGAGGAATTGCAGACGATCCAGAGTCGCCAGCCGGGTGCGTATCGGGCCATCGTGCGGCAGTATTGAGGTGAGTTCCTTCAGTTCCTTTAGTCCCTTGTGAGGGAACTCAAGGAACTCAGGGAACTGATGGCGTGAAGCATGATCAACGGCTACATTGATCTGCGCTCCGACACGGTGACGCATCCCACGCCGGCGATGCGCGAGGCGATGGCACACGCCGAAGTCGGCGACGACGTGTTCGGCGATGATCCGACCGTGCATCGGCTCGAGGAGATGGCTGCTGATCGGGTTGGGCATGAAGCCGGGTTG
>JBOGUH010000219.1:0-2739 GCA_050695975.1 Anaerolineae bacterium | reverse complement strand
GGAGCGCACCCAGCATACCAGGAGAGGTTAATGAATACCATTCAGACGGTCGGACAGAAGCTGATCGACAACATCGAGCGTGTCATCATCGGCAAGCACGACACGGTCGCGCTCGCCGTGGTCGGCTTGCTGTGCCAGGGACACCTGCTCATCGAAGACGTGCCCGGTGTGGGCAAGACCATGCTGGCCAAGGCGATCGCCAAGTCGGTCGGCTGCGTCTTCCGCCGCATCCAGTTCACGCCAGACATGCTGCCCAGCGACGTGACCGGCGTGCGCATTTTCGACCAGAAGACGCGCGAGTTCGTATTCCAGCCCGGCCCGCTCATGGCCCAGATCGTCCTGGCCGACGAGATCAACCGCGCCACACCCAAGACGCAGTCGGCGCTGCTGGAAGCCATGGAAGAGCATCAGGTCACCATCGATGGCGAGACGTACCCGCTCGGTCCGCCGTTCATGGTGATCGCCACGCAGAACCCGATCGAATACGAAGGCACATTTCCGCTGCCCGAAGCGCAGCGCGATCGCTTTCTGCTCCGATTGAACATCGGTTATCCCGACGCTAAAACCGAAGCGGCCATCCTCGACGAGCAGCGCACGCGGCACCCCCTGGAGACGATTGGGCAGGTGGTGGACGTGGACGAACTGCTGGCGGCGCAGGCCGAAGTGCGCGAGCTGTACGTCGACGACCTGATCAAGCACTACATCGTCGATGTGGTCAGCCGCACCCGCAGACACGACGACGTGTACCTCGGCGCCAGCCCGCGCGGCTCGCTGACGCTGTATCGCGGGGCGCAGGCGCGCGCCGCCTTGGAAGGTCGCGACTACGTCATCCCCGACGACATCAAATATCTGGCGCCCTACGCGCTGCCGCACCGCATGATCGTCAGCCCGTCGGCGCGCATCAAGGACGTGACCGCCGAGAGCATCCTGCGCGATATGCTCAACAGCGTGCCGGTGCCCGGCAGCCTGGTTAAGGCTTAGTGCCTTGACCATTATTCGCCCTAACTAAAGGGCTCTACCGGATCGAACGGGATTATCTCACGCGAAGGCGCAAAGCCTGTCCTGAGCGCAGTCGAAGGGACGCCAAGTTTTGCGCCGGTTTCTTTGCGACTTGGCGGCCTGGCGCGAGCGATTTCCCGCCAAAGTCAGAAGAGCCAACTAAAGTTGCCTTACAGGACACACAAGTTCGGGCGACAGTTGCTCGCCCGCGCCCCGCAGTACAACTGCGGGGCGAACGAGTGGGTACAACTGCGGGGCGAACGAGTGGGTACAACTGCGGGGCGAACGAGTGTCAGGCAATCAAGGTGAACCTGAATGATTCTGCGGGGTTCGGGGGCAGTGCTCCCGCTGCGGCGGGAACTGCGCAAGACTTATTAGTCAGGGCACCAGAGACCCTGGGGTTGAGCGAAGATACCTATGACCCGTCTACGCGCCGTTCTCCTGTTGAGCGCCGTGATGTTCGTCGCCGGGCTGGCCACCGGCCGGACGATGTTCTACAATGTCTTCTTCTTGCTGGTCACGGTGATCGTCTTCTCGTACCTGTGGGCCTGGACCGGCGTCAACTGGCTGCGCCTCACGCGCCAGACCCGATCGCGCCGGGCGCAGGTCGGGCATCCCATCCAGGAAGCGTTCCGATTGCGCAACACCGGCCCGCTGCCCAAGTTGTGGCTGGAAGTGATCGACGCATCGGACCTGCCAGGGCACCGCGCCAGTCACGTCGCCAACAACATCCCGCCCAACACCGAGTACGCCTGGGCCGTCCGCACTTACTGTCTGGAACGCGGACGCTACCGGCTGGGACCGATCACGTTGTCCAGCAGCGATCCGTTCGGCTTGTTCACGATCCGGCGCGCGCTCAGCCACACCACCAACGTCGTCGTCTATCCGGCCACCTTCACGCTGCGGTCATTCCCGATGCCGGTCGGCACGCTGCCCGGCGGCGACGCGCTGCGCCGGCGCACGCATCAAATTACCGCCAACGCCGCCGGCATTCGCGAGTATTATCCCGGCGACGGTTTCAATCGCATCCACTGGCCGTCGACCGCGCGCAAAGGCCGGCTGTTGGTCAAGGAGTTCGAACTCGACCCGATGTCCGACGTGTGGATTTTCCTGGACATGGCGGCGGCCGTTCACTTTGGGGAGCGCCATCTCGATCCGAGCCAGATCGTCGAGCAGGCCGGCGGGCGACGTCCGCCGAAGTTCGAACTGCCCCACAGCACGGAAGAGTACTGCATTTCGATCGCGGCGTCCGTCGCCCAGTACTTCCTGCGCAACGATCAAGCGCTGGGCATGGTCGCCGCCGGCCAGCGTTGGGAGGTGGTTCAGGCGGATCGGGGCGAGCGGCAGGTGTTGAAAATCCTCGAAACGTTGTCCGTGCTTCGCGCGGAGGGGCGATTCCCGCTGGACGAGATCCTCTACCGCGAATCGATCGGCCTGCCGCGCGGCTCGACGGTCATCGTCATCACCCCGTCCGTCAACGTGCGCTGGGCGCGCACCGCACGTCACTTGTCCAGCAGCGGACTGCGCGTCGTGGCGGTGCTGGTCGACCCCGAGTCGTTCGGCGGCGAGCCCGGTGCGGCGCAAATCGCCGCCGAGCTCGAAGTGTCCGGCATCACGCCGTTGATCGTCCGGCGCGGCGCCAGTTGGGTCGATGTGTTCGATCGGTCGCAACCGCGAGTGACCAAGTGGGTCGATTAGGCGCTTCACAGACCCACCACGCCACTTGTCACACATTACGCG
>JBOGUH010000218.1:0-2749 GCA_050695975.1 Anaerolineae bacterium | reverse complement strand
GCCACGCTCTTCGCCCGGGTATCCCAGTCGCCGATGCGCACGTCGCCGCGTGTCGGCCGCAGCAGGCCGATGAAATGTTTGACCAGCGTCGTCTTGCCTGCGCCGTTCTGCCCGACGATCGCGACCGCCTCGCTGCTCGCTATGTCGAGCATCACACCGCGCAGCGCTTCGACGCCGGTTGGGTAGACGTAGCCGAGGTCGCGTACCCGCACGTCCATTGAGTTCCCTCAGTTCCCTGAGTTCCTTGAATTCCTCAAGCCCAATCGCGTGGAACTCGAGGGACTGGAGGAACTAAAGCCTTCCGTCGCTTCATCCAGCGTCACCGGTAGATCGCGATCGGCCGGCCACAGCCCGATCTCGCGCGCGGCGCGGGCCGCCTGCACGTAACGCGGCACGCCGATGTGAAATCGCTCTAGTTCCGGCGCAGTCAACACTTGACGCGGCGAGCTATCCATGACGATCCGGCCATTGGCCAGCACGACAAGCCGATCGGCGAACGCAGCGATCCACTCCAGCTTGTGCTCGGCCAGGACAACTGTCGTACCGCGCTCTTCGATCAGCGCACGGATCGTTTCGAACACCTCGCGCGTGCCGATCGGGTCCAGCTGCGAGGTTGGCTCGTCGAGCACCAGCACGCGCGGGTCCATCGCCAGCATCGACGCGATCGCCACACGTTGCTGCTGTCCGCCGCTGAGAGCAAACGGCGATCGATCGGACAGGTCGGTGATCCCAACGCGCTCGAGTGTGCGTGCGATGCGCGTCTGCATCTCGGCGCGCGCCACGCCCAGGTTCTCCAAACCGAAAGCGACTTCTTCGCGCACTGTAAACTTGGCGCCCGACATCTGATTGAACGGATTCTGAAACACCAACCCGACGCGCTGCACGAGTTCGGCCAGTGTGACGGCCGGCGTGTCTACGTCGTCGATGCGGATACGGCCCGACAACTCGCCGCGGAAGAAGTGCGGGATGAATCCCGACAAAGCGTAGCACAACGTCGATTTGCCTGCGCCGTTCGCGCCGATCACTGCGCAGAACTGTCCATCGGGAATCGACAGGCTCACCTCGCGCAGCGCCGGCTGTACCGTAGCCGGATAGGTGTACGTCACGGCGTCGAGTGTGATCATCTCAGCCATCCTGCGAGACGCGCAACGATGAGGACGACCGGCGCGATGATCAGTCCGCGCCGCAGTCCCTTCTCGGCGCGCGAATCGGGGATGTCGATCAGGCTGGACTTGGGCCGGCGCAGGCTGAAGCCGCGCGCTTCGATCGCGATCGCGCGCTCCTCGACATCGACCAGCGAACCCAGCACCAATGGGCCGACGAGCGGAACGATCGCGCGCAGCCGGCGCGCCAGCGACCCCGTCGTCTCCAGCCCGCGCGCTCGCTGCGCATCGAGGATCGACGCGGCGCGGGCCTGAAAGCGCGGCACGATTTGCAGCGTGGCGACAATAATGTAGGCCAGGTTGGCCGGCAGGCCGCGCTGAACCAGCGCCAGCATCAGCAGGCCGGGGTGCGTCGTGAGGAGCAGCAGCATGAACGCGCTGCTGAATAGGAACAAGCGCGAGGCAAACAGAAAAGCGAACTGAAGTCCTTCGGCCTTGAACGACACCGGTCCGAGCGACAGGATTGGCGTGCCTCCAGGAAAGAACAGGCCCTGGATGACAAACAGCGAGATGGCGAAGGGTGACGTGATCCGGGCCACCGCTCGCAGCAGTGGCCCGGCGATGCCGCCCCACAGGCTCAGCGGCAGAACAACCAATCCAAACACCAGCCATGTCGCCCAGACGCCGGGCAGCACGAAACCACAAACGATCACCGCCAGGGTCAATATCACCTTCGTGATCGGATTCAGTCCGTGCAGCCGGCCCGATCGATCGGCCAGGTAGATCAGCACAGGCTAGGCAGTGACGTTTTGCGCGCGCGGGAAGCGCGCCACAAACCGCCCGGGCAGCGCGCGTACGATCAACCAGACGACGAGGTACGTCACGGCTTTGTCGAGGGGATCGGACGAGACACCTTGGGCGAACGAGGCCGGCAGGATGCCTAGGCCGATGCCCCGGAACATCGCCACGACCACATCTGTACCTGCGCCGGTCACGCCACCAAAAACGTAGGCAGAGATAGGGGCTGAGATCGTTGCAGCGACGAGACCTGTGATCAGGCCGGCGAGGATCACTTTCCACCACTGGCGGAGCCAGCGGGCTTCACCGAACAGCCCCGCCAACAGACCGATAACGGCTGCCACGGCGGCGAAGGCCGCATAGGGGACATTCAGCCCGCTCAAACCCCACACTAGGTTGGCCAGCAGGCCGGTCAGCGCGCCGGCCCACGGCCCGGCCAGCACGCCTACCAGCACCGTGCCGATGGAATCAAGGTACAACGGGACTTTCAGCGAGAAGATCAACTGCCCGACAGCGAGGTTGATAGCAATCGCGACGGGAATCAGGACCAATGTTAGGGTTGAGAAGTCCTGACGCATACGATCGACGGTCGACATGGTTCCTCCTTTGTGATTGCGTTGGGAATAAGGCAATCATACAACATCTTGGCCGCACGGACAAAAACGGCGCAGTCAAAAGGGCGCATTTCACATTGGAGGCAAACATAAGAGCGTTGGTCCGATTGTCATGCCAAGCGACACTTGCACCGCGCCTCAAAACGCTGTCTCCATTTGGGGTGCATTTCAATTCTGGGGCGAGTTTGCGTTCCGGCTGTTTGGCCTCACCCCCGGCCCCTCTCCTGACGACGA
>JBOGUH010000217.1:0-5571 GCA_050695975.1 Anaerolineae bacterium | reverse complement strand
GTGCTGGCCTTCATCGAATACTTTAACCGTACGATGGCTAAACCGTTCAAATGGACCTATCAAGGCAAACCCCTCATGGCTTAATCACTGGATGATTTAAGCCGAGGTGTACTAGGTCTTTACCCCTTGCGAGTCGCTGCAGGGGCCTTCGAAGACCTGGCAGGTCTCCCGAAATGAATTGATGACCCGACGCGAAACGCTCATCATTCTCGCCCTTATCCTCGTCACGTTCACCGCGCGGCTGCTGCCCGGCCCGCGCACGATCGACGACGCCTACATCACCTTTCGTTACGCGCGCAATATTCTCGCCGGAAACGGATTCGTGTACAACACCGGCGAGCGCGTCCTCGGCACGACCACGCCGCTGTACACGCTGTTGATGGCCGCCGAAGCGGAACTCACTGGACGGCGCGATGCGTCGACTGGGCTGGCAGCAGGCTTCCCCGAGTTGGCGCTGATCACCAACGCGGTCGCCGATTGTGCCAGCGTGTGGATACTGTATCGGTTGGGCAGGCGACTAGGCAATGGGCCGTTGGTGGGAATCGCTCTGGCGGCGATGTGGGCGATCCATCCTGTCAGCGTGACGTTCGCCGTCGGCGGGATGGAGACATCGGTCTTCGCGGCGCTGATCCTGGGAACCTTCGCGGCCTATCTCGACGGGCGGTGGCGAGCGGCGGGCGCGCTGGCTGCGCTGGCGCTGCTCACACGACCGGAAGCGTTAATTGCAATTGCATTGCTGGTCGGAGATGCGATCCTGCGCTTGCGCCTCCGCATCGGTGAGACCCCGCCTCGGCAACAATTGGCCCGCCCGGACATGAATGTCCGGGCTACGAATCAGCGCCGGATCAATCCGGCTAGCCCCTCTACCGTTCAAATAAGCACCGCCAGTGCTCCCCAACCGCGTCCCCGCGGTTGGCAACGCCCGCGAAGACGCGGGCTTCGAGCCTATTTGAATAGTATTGCGGCCAGCCCCGTTCACGAGGCGCTGTCCGGTAAACCGGCGATTGAGCGCCGGGCGGGGATGAGGGCAGCAGATAGCCTGGTGATCTTCGCATTGCTCCTCGCGCCGTGGCTGATCTTCGCCACGCTGTACTTTGGCAGCCCGGTCCCCGGCTCGATCGCGGCCAAAGGGGTGGCATACCAATTGCCCTCCACGCAGGCGCTCATCGCGTTTCTGCGCACACTCGTCGTGCCCTTCTCCGGCGTGGGCAGTTTCAATGCCGTGCTTGGCTTGCTGGCGATCGCCGCATACACCGCGCTGTGCACGATCGGTGCGCTGAACGCGATCCGGGGCGATTCGCGAACCTGGCCGCTATTCGGATTCGCAGTGGTCTACATCGGAGCGTACATCGTCGCCAACCCGTTGATCTTTCGCTGGTACGTCGTCCCGCTGCTGCCGATCTTCTTGTTGGGAATCACCTTGGGCTGGAACGCGATCGCCGGCGCATTCAAGCCGCCGCGACTCGCGGCGACGCTGCTCATCGCCGGCGCGGCAGTGGCCGTTTCGTCGGCGGCCGGCGGCTGGTGGATCTCCGATCACGGTTCAACCGCTCCGTCGCCGCGCATGGCCTACATCAAACTTGAATTGACGTACCTCGAGGCCGCGGAGAAATTGAGAGGGCAAGTCAACCGGGAGACGTTGATCGCGGCGGGCGACATCGGCGCGATCGGCTACGCGACCGGCGCACGCATCTACGACACGCTCGGCCTGATCACGCCGGATGCCCGCCGATATTATCCCGTGCCGCCCGAAGCCATCGTGCCCGGGCTGCCCTATGCGATACCGGCCCAGTTGATCCTCGATGCGCAGCCGGACTTCATTGTGATCGTGGAAGCGTACGGGCGCAACACCTTCTTGCGCGATCTGGAATTTCAGGCGCAGTACGAAGTGAGCGAGACCATAGTATCGGAGGGGACGAGAGATTACAGCTCGGAGGGAATGTTGATTTTCAGGAGAATTGGGAATGCAGAATGAAGAATCAGTACTTCATGGTTTGATCGCATAAGCCGTGAACAGATCCCCCAAATTGATCGGGATCGGCGCCTGGCTCAAACGCAGTAACTTGAATAGCCCGCCGAACGCCCGACCGACCGGCTGCCCGAGCAGCCCACCCACCCGCGTGGCGAAGTAACCCAGCCGCAAATATCGCCCCTGCGGCGCGGCGCGAATCACCGTGAAACCTGCTTTCGCCAGCATCGCCTTCAACGTGCGGCGCGAGAAGAAATAGATGTGCATCTCCATCAACCACGGCCAGCGCGCGCCCATCATCCGCGCGAACGGGCTGTCGATGTCCATCGTGTGCACGACCAACACGCCGCCCGGTTTGAGCAAGCGCTGCGCGTGCTGAATCTCCAGGAACGGATCGGTGACGTGCTCGATGACGTCCCACATCGTCACCACGTCGAACGAGGTCGCCGGCAGGTCGACCGAATCGAGCGTGCCCTCGACCATGTGTGGCAGGCCCCGCTGGCGCGCCTCGCCCACCGCCCAGTGCGACGGTTCGATGCCCCACGCCTCCCAGCCATGCCGCCCGGCGATCTCGACGAACACGCCGGTGTACGCGCCGACGTCGAGCAGGCGGCCCGGCGGCGGCTTGAGTTTCTCCAGCGGGCGCAGATGGCGCTCGAACGTCAGCACGCGACCCTCGCGCTCCTGCAAGTACAGTGGATCTTCGACGGCGACGTACGAGTCGAGGATCTGCGAACCTTCAAGACGCGGGTTCGTGTAGACCAGCCCGCAATTCGTACACTGGACGATGGCGTGGTGGCGTCCGTAGCCGGAGTGCGTACAGCGAAATGCGTCGGGGCCGTGCGGGAGTACGTCGTCGGGCAGCGTGCTGCGAAAGCGCGGCCGGGTCTCGCTGGAGCCGCACGAGTTGCAGGTCACGTACTGCATCAGGCGTGCCGCCTTTCGCCGAGCCTGTCACGCAGATGGCCGGCGCTGAGGCGCAGCACGGTGACCATCGCGCGGTACACTTCCTGCCTGGAGATTTTCGACGCGCCGAACCGGCGATCCTCGAACACGATCGGCGCCTCGCCGATCGTCCAGCCTTCGCGCTGCACCCGATACAGCATCTCGATCAAAAACGAGTACCCGTCGGAGAAGATCGTATCGAGATCGATCGACGCGAAGACCTCGCGCCGATAGCAGCGGAAGCCCGCCGTGCAATCGCTCGCGCGCAGCCCGAGCGTCAGCCGCGCGAAGGCATTCGCGCCGCGGCTGAGCGCCCGCCGCTTGAGCGAACAATGCAGCGTGCCGCCGCCTGTCACGTAGCGCGATCCGATCACCAGGTCGCACTCGCGGCTCAGGTCGATCATCGCCGGGATGTAGCGCGGGTGATGTGAAAAATCGGCGTCCATGGTCATGATCCGATCGAAGCCGTTCGCCAGCGCGTGCCGGAAACCGGCGACGTACGCCGTGCCCAAACCCAACTTGCCGGCGCGATGGATCACCTGCACCCGACCGTCCCGTGCGGCCCATTCCTCTGCCGTCTGGCCGGTGCCGTCGGGCGAGTTGTCGTCGACGACGATCACGCTGACGTCCACCGGAAGCGCCAACACATCGGCGATCAGCGTGTCGATGTTATCGCGTTCGTTGTAAGTCGGGACGATGGCGACGGGTTTCATAGGTTGGACTCGTTCAGCGCCAGCGCCAGCGTGAAGATCCACAACAGCGCATAGTTCAGCCCGCGTCGCGATTGGCGCGAGGCCGCATAGATCAACGTCGCCGCCACCAGCCCGGCGATCAGCCGAACCAGGCCCAGCGGTTCGCGGAACGTCGACTGTGGTGTGAACAGCACGATGATCGCATTGAAAAACAGGAGCATCGGCGGCGCGTCGAATCGGCGTTGGACGAAATCGCGCAGCGCGGCCCGCAGCCCGATCAACGCCGGGACGATCGCCACCGGCAGCGCGATCAGGCTGACGATCGCGAACGCGCCCAGGCTGACCGGCGCGAGCGACCACCACCCACGCAGCGGGATCATCTCGAACGGCGTGCCGAGCGCCCCACCCGATCCGATCCCGAACTGCCCGAACTGCGCCCGCAGCACAAACTGCCAGACGACGAACGGGACGGTCGCAATCAATCCGATCTCAACCGCACACCGGAGTGTAAGTGATGACTGCGCAGAAGGCATCTGTGTAGGAGGCGTTCGTGTAGGAGGCGTTTGTGTAGGAGGCAGCTCCAGATGCCGATTAGCCTGATGCCGATTATCCAGATACCTAGTCGCCAAGCTCCCCAACACACCACTCGCCACTATACCGATAACAAACAGCAGCGTCGTCTCTTTCGTCAACGCCGCCAGCGCCAGCAACGCGCCGGATAGCCTGCACTGACCTCGCATCACGGCCAGCACACCGCCAAGCGCCAGCGCGTAAGCGAGCGGCTCGGTCAGGTCGAGCCGGATGGGCATCATGATCCCGGCAAACAACCCGTAAGCCAACGCGTACCATCGGCTCGCGCCGCTCTCAGACAGAACCACCTCAAGAATCGCAGTGCCAGCCACGAGCGCGATCAGATTGACGAGGATCAATGCCCACGGAATGAGGCCCGCCTGCCCCAACCCGATGACCCGCGCCAGCATCGGGTATATGATGCGCTGGTAACGATACGTCGGGACATCCGTGAACTGGGCGCCGCCCACCGGATCGATTGCGATGTGATAAGCGAACTGGCCGTCGTAGCCGCAACGCCCAATCGCAATTTTCACCGGATCAGGACAAATCACGGCAAACGCAAGCGGATCGCCGTCGAAGCGCGCCAGCGTCAGGCCGATATAAAACAAGCCAACGGCCCCGATCATGTGCCAGGGCCGTGTCCTGAGCCTGTCGAAGGGCCGCAGCCACTTGCGCCACCACGTATTCATTGACGCCGCCATGTCGAGATCACCAGTCCGCCCGCAACTATGACTACACTCGCAATCGTCGTCCAAGCCCCCATGCGAAATGAAGCCGGCTCGTAGCGAAACTCGACGAGATGTTCACCGGCCGGGAAGGCGATCGCCCGAAACGCGACGTTCGCGCGCAGGACGTCCACAACCTGTCCATCGATCGTCGCGCGCCAGCCGGGGTACCACGTATCAGCCAAAACCAGATAACCATCGCTGTCCGAAGCGGCGCGTATTTTAACGGCGTTCGGAGCATCGTGCAAGGAAATCAGCGTATCGCGTATCGCGTATCGCGTGTCGCGTATCGTTTCGGCTGGCAAGGGTGGCGTATCCAGAATTGCTTCACTGCTCGGGTCAAACTCTGGATCGAGAATGGCCGCCAGTGGATCGAGTTCCACGCGCGCGGAGGGAACGATCCAGGCGCGAGGTAGCGCGTTGGGGTTGCGATAGATCGTCGCGCTATCGGATTCATAGACAACCGGCAAATCGAGATCGCGCGGGCTGGCGACGTAGCGCGCGTGCATCAGATTGAGCAGGCGCAGCGCGATATCGAAGGGCTGTGTGTTGATCGCCTCCCACAGGTGCAGCGAGTGGCCGACCAGCAGCGAATCAAAGGTGGTGGCCGAGGCCAACCCGTCGATCATCGACGTGTTGGCGATCATCGTCGCGCGGAAAGCGATCC
>JBOGUH010000216.1:0-2347 GCA_050695975.1 Anaerolineae bacterium | reverse complement strand
AGGTTGCCGCGCTCGCCCGGATTGGCCGAGCCGAGATAATGGCCTACACCCTTCTTCAACGATTCCCAATCCGTCCCTTCCACAGCCGGTGCGTCGACGTTGATCGCCGGAATCTGGACGCGCGTGGCCTGCTGCGGGCCGGGCGTCGGGATCGGCAGCGGAGTCACCGACTCGACGTAGGCGCGCAGGTGCGCCGGGATCTCGTCAAAGTTCGGTGCGGCGCCACCCGGGGCCGTCGGCGGCTTGTGCCCGGTGGGCAGAACGACGGCAGTGATCAGCGGCGTCGGGTCGGGCGCCGGCAGGTCGCGCGCCATAGCGACGTCTTGATTGAGTTCCTGCCGCGTCTGCTCGACGCCGGCGATCACCAGCACCAACCCGACCAGCGCGCCGATCTCGACCACCAGCAGCAGTCGATCGCGCCAGGTCTTGAGCCGCGATCGGCCCGGCTGTTCGCGCGCCGGCCGTTCGGGTCGGGCCGGCGGAGTTGAGCCTGGAATCTCGATGACTCGCCCTTCGCCGCGTAACCGGTTCAGGGTGGCGTGGCGCGCCTCGCGCCTGCGAATCGCCAATATCGCTTCGAGCTCTTCAATCGATAGTTCATCGACAGTCCTGCGATCAGACATGTGCCGTCACTCCAGGATGTCCGCGACGAACTCATCGATCTGTCCGCCGGTCATCGCGCCGATGCGCATGTGCGCGATGAGGCCAGTCCGATCGACAAAGACGCTCATCGGCAGGCCGCGCAGCTGGTACAGGTCGAGCGTCACTTCGCCGGTTTCGTCCAGCAGCACCGGAAAGGTCATGTCGAACTCGTCGACGAATGCCTGCACGTCCGGGATCGAGTCCTGGAAAGTCAGGTCGATACCCAGGATCACGAACCCGTCGGCTTTGTTTGCTTCGTAGGCCCGCACCAGGTCAGGCATTTCTAATCGGCAGGGAGGGCACCAGCTCGCCCAGAAGTTGATCAGCACCGGCCGGCCGCGAAACTGCGAGAGGCTGACCTCGCCGCCGTCGAGCGTCTTCAGCGTGAAGTCCGGCGCTACGGCTCCAATCGCGGGCACCGGCCCAGGCGCGCCGATCACCCCCGTCGGGACTTGAAGCGTCGCAAAGACCGGCGTTTGGTCGGCGGGTGAGATCGGCGTCGTATCGGTTCTACTCTGAGCCGGGCTCTGGTCTGGCCGTATATCGGCATCTGGCGATCCCCTCGACATCCAGGCCCACCCGAGGCCAAGCACAAGGCTGCCGAGCAGCACGCCGATCCATAACCATCGGCGACGTCCACCTGCTGAATGCGTTGACTCGTCCACGGGATTCTCGCTTTCCACTATGGACTCTGCGCCGCGCTGGCTTTCATCATCATCAGAATGTCGCCGGCGTTGTCGCCGAAGTACAGGTCCACCCGCTGCAGGCGGATCAATCCATCCGGGCCGACGATGATGTAGCCCATTTCGGGAATTTGGCCCATGCCGCCCATCGGCCACTCGGGGCGGAGCAGCATATCGTACAGGCGCGTCACCGTGAGGTCGATATCCGCGAGCAGCGGGAAACTCGCGCCCGATCCGGCCAGGCTCTGCAGCAGCGATTCAGGCGTATCGTAGCCCACCGCGACGAGGTCGCCCACCGCCCGAAACTCGTCGATGCGTTTCTCCAACTCGCCGAGTTGGTCGAGGCACAGTTGTCACTGGTAGCCCATGTAGAAAACGATCGCCTTCGGGCGACCGTCGCCCGGCATTACAGTGTAGGGCTGCCCGTCGACGCCGACGGCCGTGAACTGGGAGGCAGGCTGGCCGACGTGGGTCGGGACGCTAAACGATGTGTCTGTGTCGCGCAGCGTCGTCCCGCCGCCGGAGTTAGACGATTGAGACACTGCCAGCCCGCCGACAATCACCACGCCAATGATCACAGCCACAACGATCCACTGGCCGGTTCTGGGTTTCGGCTTCGTTCGCCACTTCCTGTTCTTCTTGCTCATATCCCTCCTGAGTTCCTTGAGCTCCCTGTATTCCCTTGCCGGTGCCCCAAGGAACTGAAGGAACTCGGGGAACGCATCGCGTGCCGGTTACTCCCGAATAGACTTGGGCGGGCCTCCGAGAATCCGCTTGCCGGTCTTCACGATCATGCGCAGACTGCCGGCATTGTCAGGCAATGGGAGCGGGTCGCCGTTCTCTGGCATCTGGGTCACTAGGTTGCCGGCATCGTCCCTGAGCTCGAAAATGAACCGGTCCAGGCTGCGCGGCGCCGGGCCTTCTTCCAGGATCTTCGTGCCATCCAGCCAGAATTTCGATCCGTGGCACGGGCACTCGAAGCGTTCCGTGGTAGGCTCGTACTTATACAGGCAGCCCAGGTG
>JBOGUH010000215.1:0-1726 GCA_050695975.1 Anaerolineae bacterium | reverse complement strand
CTGCTGAACGCCATTCGCAGCCTGCCCGCCGAGCGACAGGAACTGCTGATCCTCAAGTTTGTGGACCATCTGTCGAACGCGGAGATCGGCGAGATCATGGGGCGCAGCGAGGGAGCGATCAAGTCGTTGTACCATCGTACCTTGCTGTCGCTGCGCGATGACCTGGCAATGGATTCGAACGATGACAATCGCGCGCAAGATTCAGAGCGCGCCAGTGGCCGAATGACATGACGGATCGAAAGCGAAAGACGCCTGCCGAGCTGGCACATCTCGAAGAAGAGCTGGAGCGCGAATGGGGCCGGGCCTCGACGCGAAGGGCTTCACGCCGCGGCGCCGCAAGCCGTGCTCCGCGCGGCGTGGCGGGCATGGCGGATCTCGTGCGCAGTGCGCTGATTCCCGTAGAGCCGTCGCAGCAGTTTGTGCGTGAGTTAGGCCGCAGCCTGACCGCGACGGCAGCGCGCAGCCGCCAATCGCTGGTGCGCCGATACCGCATGGCGATCGTGATCGGCGCGGCGATGTTCGGATCGCTGGCGTCCGTGGCAGGCATCGTGGTGCTGATCGTTCGGCAGCGGTCGCGCATGCGGACCGGGCTGTCGCGATAGATTCGGCTCAGACGAGGGATTCCATGAAGTACGGGCGTATCGCGGGCTGGGGCAAGTGCGTTCCGCACAAAGTGCTGACCAATGCCGACCTGGAGAAGATGGTCGATACCAGCGACGAATGGATCGTCACGCGCACCGGCATTCGGGAGCGTCGCATTGCCGGTGAGGGTGAGACAACGGCGTCGATGTCGGTGGCGGCTGCGCAACAGGCGCTCGATCGGGCCGGCATCCGCGCATCGGACCTGGATCTGATCCTGGTCGCGACGTCTTCGCCAGACTATCTCCTGCCGCCCGTGTCGTCGATGATCCAAGATCGGCTCGGCGCGCGGTGCGGCGCGTTCACACTCGTCGCCGGCTGCACCGGATTTGTATACGGTCTGGCGACGGCGCAGCAATTCATTGCGACGGGCGCGAATAAAAATATCCTCGTGATCGGCGCGGAGATTATCAGCCGCAATGTCGACTGGACGGATCGGGCGACCTGTGTGCTGTTTGGCGATGGCGCGGGCGCCGTCGTCTTGCAGGCCAGCGAGACGCCGACGGGCGTATGCTCATTCGTGTTGGGATCGGACGGCTCGGGCGCCGAACATCTGATGATGAGAGGCGGCGGGGTGGTCATGCCGATGAGCCAGCGGGTCGTTGATGAGCGCGCGCACTACGTCCGCATGAACGGTCGCGAAGTATTCAAGTTTGCCACGCGGGTGTTGGCTCGGGCGGCGGCTGAGGCCGTTGAGAAAAGCGGAGTGTCGCTGGATGACGTCGATCTGCTCATTCCGCACCAGGCCAATCTGCGAATCATCGAACTCGCCGCGCGCCAGCTGGGCGTGCCGATGGACAAGGTGTTCGTGAATATCGATCGCTACGGGAATACGTCGGCGGCCTCGATCCCGATCGCCCTGGTCGAGGCGATCGAGCAAGGTCGCTGTGGGGAGAACTCGACCATCCTCATGGTCGGCTTCGGGGCCGGCTTGACCTGGGCCTCGGCCGTGGTCAGGCTGGGCGCGCTGGAACCGCCGCGCTTCGCGATGTGGCGATCGATCCCCGGCCGGGCGCGCCTGCGGGCGCGGGTTGCGCTGGGCGCGTTATCGGTGCGGATCGGCGCGCTGCTCCTGCCGCTGTATGCG
>JBOGUH010000214.1:0-5441 GCA_050695975.1 Anaerolineae bacterium | reverse complement strand
GCGTGACGACGGCGGCCATCAACGCCGTGCGCCCGATGATGTCGAAGTGGGCCGGCGTCAGCAGATCGAGGTACGTGGCCAGCGTGAACTCTGGCACGACCACGCCGGCCAGGCCGGTGTCGATGTGATAGAAGCTCTGGACGAGCAGGGCAAACAGCGATCCGAGGTAGATGACTCCCAACCACATCAAGGGCGGTGTCAGCAGGAGCAGCAGCGCCAGCGTCGGCCGGCGATACAGAAAGGTAGACAGGCGGCGGCCGAATGATGGCTGGCCCGCATTGCGCGAGCCGATCGGTGCGGTGGGTGACAGGCTTGAGGTGGTTGCCATGTGTCGCGCTCAACCTTGAGAAGCGACCACGCGATTGTGGCCGCGCTGCCACACCAGTCGAACTCGACGCCCGCGGGCGGCCAGGACGTCCATCGAGGTCGAGTCGAGGTTTTGCTGGACGACGGTCAGGTCGTTGCCACCCTCCAGCTCGACCAGATAACGCGTGTGCATGCCGAGATATACTACGTCGCGAATTCGACCCTCAACCGAGTGGTAGCCGTCCGCTACGGGCGCTCCCGGTTCTTGAATGCGAATCTTTTCCGGCCGAATCGTGAACGTCTCAGGCGATCCGGTGATCGTCTGGGCCACCTCTCCGCTGATCAGGTTCGAGACGCCGACGAACCCGGCGACGAACGGTGTGGCGGGATGCTCGTAAACCTCGGCCGGCGTGCCGACCTGCTCGATCGTGCCGTGATTGAACACGGCCAGCCGGTCGCTCATGGTGAGCGCCTCTTCCTGATCGTGCGTCACGTAGATGAAGGTGATCCCGACGCGCTGCTGAATCGCCTTGAGCTCGATCTGCATCTGCTGGCGCAGCTTCAGGTCGAGCGCGCCGAGCGGCTCGTCAAGCAGCAGGACGCGCGGATGATTGATCAAGGCGCGGGCGAGCGCGACGCGCTGGCGCTGTCCACCGGACAGCTGGGATGGCTTGCGGCGCTCCAGGCCGGGCAACCGCACCAGGTCCAGCATCTCTTCAACCTGCCGCAGGCGTTCGGCCCTGGCTACCTTCCGGATCATCGGGCCGTAGGCGACGTTCTCGCCGACGCTCATGTGTGGAAAGAGGGCGTAATCCTGAAAGACCGTGTTGACGCTGCGCTCGTAAGGCGGCAGGTCGGTCACATCCTGACCGTGCAGCAGCACGCGCCCGGCGCTCGGTTGGTCGAAGCCGGCGATCAGCCGCAGGCAGGTAGTCTTCCCCGAGCCGGATGGCCCCAGCATCGAGAAGAACTCGCCGTCGAAAATGTCGAGGGTGATGTCGTCCAGCGCTTTCACGTCGCCGAAGTGACGGCTGACGTTAGCAAGCCGGACCGCAGAAGCGGCATGATTCGTCACGCGTCGTTCTTACTCGGTAAGATGTCGAAGGCCCGACTGTTAGGTGGTCGGGCCTTCGCGCGGCGACTGTTCGACCAAGGCCCCGTGGACCGAATCAACACCAAGACTACGGAAGTCTCTTAAGACTTCCGTAGTCTGATATCCTTGGCGATCAGCGGCCGCCGATCACGGCGATGTACTGCGTCACCCACTCGTGGTACGGCACACAGTCGTTCGTGCCATCGCCGCAGTCCGTCGTGGGTGTTCTCCACCACAAAATCCTGTCGAAGTTGCTCAAGCCATTGGTCTCGCAGCCGGTATCACCCAGTAGGGCGTTGCCCGTGCAGGCCTCGAGGTTGGCCGGAATCGTGCCGAACCAGGCAGCCAGATCGCCCTGCAGCTTAGGATTGAGTGAGTGCTCCAGCCACTTGTAGGAGCAATTCGGATGCGGCGCATTGACGTGCATCATGGTCGTATCCGCCCAGCCAGTCGCGCCCTCCTCCGGAACGACACTGGCGATGGACGCGCCGCCGGCCTGCAGGATGTTCACCTGGAACGGCCAGGAGCTGGAGGCGGCGAGGCCCTCGTTCGTGAAGTCGTCCATCTGGATGAAGGCATCGTGCCAGTAGCGGAAGACGAGTTCGCGCTGCCCGCGCAGCAGATCGAGCGCGGCATTGAACTGGTCGCGCTTGAGCGCGTACGGGTTCGTGATGCCCAGTTCCGGCCGATGGGCCTTCAGGTACAGCGCGGCGTCGGCGATGTAGATCGGGCCGTCGTAGGCCGACACGCGCCCCGCGTTCGACTGGCCGTCTGGCAGAGTCGTTTCTTCGAACACGACGCTCCAACTCGCCGGCGGCTCGTCGCCGAACACTTCGGTGTTGTACATGAGCACATTCGAGCCGGATTGGTACGGCACGCCGTAGTGCTTGCCGTCGACCGTGTTCCACGGCGCATTCTGCAGGCGCGGATCGACTTTGTTCCAGCTGGCGATCAGGCCGGTGTTGATTTCCTGCACGAGACCGGCGGCGATCAGGCGATTGCTCGAGTCGCCGGAGGCCGTCACCAGGTCGAAGCCGCCTTCGGCCATCAGGGCGAACATCTCGTCCGACGTGTTGGCGACCTTGTTGCTGACTTTACAGCCGGTCGCCGCTTCAAAGTCTGTCACCCAGTCAAAGTTGGGATCGGTTGCGCCGCGCTCGATGTAGCCGGCCCAAGAGATGATGACGACTTCGCCTTCGACCTCGCCGACCGACTGAAGCGGTCCCCCTCTGACCGGGACGGCGGGGGCGGCCTGGCAGGCCGACAGGATCAGCGACAACACGGCCAGCAGCGTGAAAGCGACGGACAGGCGACTAACGGTGTTGCGATGGTGCAGCATGTCTCCTCCTTTTTGTTTGAGTATCACCTGGGGTCAACGGGGACTCTGGGCTGCAGAGTGAGCGAATTATAGCATCGCTCATTCTGAAAAGTCAAAGGTCATTCGTCTTTCGTCCTTCGTCATCCTGCCGTTAGGCGCCGACCGAATCGAGCGCCGCAGCGAAGAGCGTCAACGCTTCGTCGATGTGTTCCGACGTGACGACCAGCGGCGGGATCCAACGGATGATGTTGTCATACGTGCCGCACGTCAACAGCATCAGATTCCGCTCGAAGGAGGCCTTGACGATGGCCTTGGCGGTGTCTGTGTCCGGTTCGCCGTTCTTCGAGAACTCCGTCGCGATCATCAGGCCAGCCCCACGCACCTCGCCGATCGACTGGAAATCTTTCTGCAGGCGGCGCAATCCGTCCATGAGCTGCGCGCCGCGCGCCGCGGCGTTCTCCGGCAGTTTCTCTTCCTTCATGGCGCGGATCGTCGCCACGGCCGCCGCGCAGGCGATGACGTTGCCGCCGAACGTGCCGCCGTGCGATCCGGGCTTCCATTTCGCCATGAGCTCCTGGCGCGTCGCCAGCCCGCTCAACGGCAGGCCTGAGGCGATGCCTTTGGCCATAATCAACATGTCGGGCATCACCTCGAAGTGCTCGATTGCGAAAAATTTGCCTGTCCGCCCGAAGCCCGATTGAATCTCGTCGGCGATCAGCAGGATGCCGTGCTCGTCGCACAGCGCGCGCAGCGCCGACATGAACGAGGCGGGTGGCACGACGTAGCCGCCTTCACCCAACACCGGCTCGATGATGACGCACGCCGTCTCTTCCGGCGCGGTCTGCGCCTTGAGCAGCTGCTTGAGTTGCGCGATGCAGTATTCGCTCGCGGCAGGCTCGTCCATATGCAGCGCATAGGTGTAAGGATAGGGCGTCACGAAGATGCCGGGCAGCATCGGCTGATACCCGGCGCGGTAAATGGTCTTGCTGGTCGTCATCGACATCGTCAGGTGCGTGCGCCCGTGGAACGATCCGGCGAAGACGATCGTGTTCTGCCGCCCCGTCGCCACCTTGGCCAGCTTCACGGCTGCCTCGACGATCTCCGCGCCGCTGTTGCTGAAGAAGAACGAGTCAAGGCTCGGATCGGGCATGATCGTCATCAGTTCGTCGACGAGATCGATCATCGGCTGGTGGTAGACGATGTTGGCCTGGCCGTGGATCAACCTGGCGGCCTGGTCTTGAATCGCCTTGACGACTTTCGGGTGTGCGTGGCCGGTATTGGTCACGCCGATGCCGCAGGTGAAGTCGAGGTAACGCCTGCCGTCCACGTCAAACAGATATGGCCCTTCGCCGCGCTCGACGACGATCGACGGCGTAAACGCGCGCGACCAGACGGGAGAGATGTGATCGAGTCCTGGCATAATAGTCCTCTTTTCAATCGCCGAAGCAAATACCGAATCATCTGGTGATTATACACATCTCACCACGGAGGCGCTGAGAACACGGAGAAAAGCCTTTCGGAATCTCCGTGAACTCCGTGTCTCTGTGGTTTAACCGCTTTGTGTGCAATCACCAGCGAATCATCTCTTGACAGTAAGAGGTCGGCGACCATGTCCGGCCCACCGACCTCTGATCATACTCACGCGCCGATCCTGCGCCACTCGCCGCCTATCCGCCGATGGCGGCCTTGAACTCGGTCCAGATGCGGTCGTACAGTTCCAGCGCGTCGCCGACGTCTTCAATCCACTGCAGGCCCTGCATCACGTCCTGGGGCGGATAGATGCTCTCGTTGCTCAAGAGCTCCGGATCGATGAATTCGCGCGCGGCCTCGTTCGGCGAGCCATAGCCGACGAACTCGGCGTTCTGCGCGGCGATTTCGGCATCGGCCAGGTAGTTGATGAACACCATCGCGGTATATTTGTTGGGCGCGCTCACCGGCACGGCCATATTATCCTGCCAGATCGTGCAGCCCTCGTCGGGGATCACGTACACGATCCCGTCCCGGCCGCCGGTCTCGGGGTCGCCGGCCAGGATCGCATCGCCGGTCCAGATATGCCCCATCACCGTCTCGCCCGACACGATCAGGTCGTCGTTGGTCTGGCTGTCGTAGGCCTTGACGCATTCCGCCTGCTTGATCAGCAGTTCCTTCGCCTCTTCGAGGTGCGCCGGATCGGTGTCGTTGATCGAATAGCCCAGGTACATCAGCGCCGCGCCGATCGTCTCGCGCTGATCGTCCAGCATGCTGATCTTGCCGCACACCTCCTCCGACGGCTCGAACACCATCTTCCAGGTCGGCTGCGGATCGGGGATCGCGGTCGTGTCCACGGCGAAGCCCGACGTGCCCCAGAAGTAGGGCACGGTGTACTTCTGTTCGGGGTCGAAATATTGATGGGTGTGGAAGTCACCCATGTTCTGGATGTTGGTGATCACGCTGAAGTCCAGCGGCTCCAGCATGTTCTCGTCGATCATCAGCTGCACCATGTAGTCGGATGGGACGATGACGTCGTAGTTGGCCCCGCCGGCCTGCAGCGTCGCGAGCAGCGTCTCGTTCCCGTCGTAGTTCGTCTCGACGATCTTCACCCCGCACTCCGCCTCGAACTGCTCTTTGAGGGCCGGGTCGATGTACTCCACCCAGTTGTAGAGCTGCAGCTCCGTCGACAGCTTCGACTTGTCGCCGCAGCGACCTGCAGCGGCGGGCGGGGCACTGGTCGGCTCACCGCCGCTC
>JBOGUH010000213.1:0-8361 GCA_050695975.1 Anaerolineae bacterium | reverse complement strand
ATGTCAGACTTGGAGGCGCGCGCCAGGCCGCAGACGATCGGCGTGCGTGCGCCCGCCTGCTGCTGCGCGGGCAGGCCGTGAGCCGAATTGCCCACTTCGATCGCGATGCGGCGCACGGCTTCGAGGTCATCAGGCGAGGCGGCCGGGAATCCGGCCTCGATGACGTCGACGCCGAGTTTGGCCAACGCCCGCGCAACCTCCAGTTTCTCCGCCGAGGTCATCGTTGCGCCTGGCGACTGCTCGCCGTCTCGTAGGGTGGTGTCGAAGATGCGAACGTAGTTATCCATGCCTGATACCCCTGCCGGTGCTACTACGGAATACGCAATACGGGAACGATTGTTGCGGAGCGCGTATGCCGTTAGATCGTCCCGTCCGGCTTTAGCGTGACCGGATTGAGGAACGGCATCATCGCGCGCAGCTCGGCGCCCACTTTTTCGATCGGCTGCTCCTGCTCGCGCCGGCGCATTTCGTTGAACCACGGCCGCCCGGCCTCGTTCTCGGCGATCCACTTGCGGGCGTAAGCGCCATCCTGGATCTCGTTCAACATCCTCTTCATCTCTCCGAGCGTCTCCTCGGTGATGATGCGCGGGCCGCCGGTGTAGTCGCCGTGCTCGGCGGTGTCGCTGACCGAGTAGCGCATGTAGTTCAGCCCGCCGCGATACATCAGGTCGACGATTAACTTCATTTCGTGCATGCACTCGAAGTAGGCAACTTCAGGCTGATAACCAGCCTTGACCAGCGTCTCGAAGCCTGCCTTGATAAGCGCGCTCACGCCGCCGCACAGCACCGCCTGCTCGCCGAACAGGTCGGTCTCGGTCTCCTCGGCGAAGGTCGTCTCGATCACGCCGGCGCGCATCACGCCGAGCGCCCTGGCATACGCTAGGGCGAGCGCTTTGGCCCGGCCGGTCGCGTCTTGATGGACGGCCAGCAGTGCAGGTGTTCCGCCGCCCTCGCTGAACACTTCGCGCAGGCGATGGCCGGGCGCTTTCGGCGCGATCATCGTCACGTCGACGTCGGCCGGCGGGATGATCGCGCCAAAGCGGATGTTGAAGCCGTGCCCAAACATCAGCATCTTGCCTGCGGTCAGGTGCGGCGCGATCGACTCTGTGTAGATGGCCGGCTGTCTGGTGTCGGGGGCAAGGATCATGGTCACGTCCGCCCACTGCGCCGCATCGGCCACTGAAGTCACAGTCAACCCGGCAGCCTCGGCCTTGGCTCTCGACTTGCTGCCTTCGGCCAACCCGACGCGCACCCCCACGCCGCTGTCCTTGAGGTTGAGCGCATGCGCGTGTCCTTGCGAGCCGTACCCGATCACGGCCACTTTCTTGGAGCGGATGAGTTCCAGATCGGCGTCTTGATCGTAGTAGATGGTTGCCATTCTATCTCCGATTGTTGATTTTCGACTGCGGATTGCAACAATCAGGCTCTTCCGGTTTCGGCGGGAAACGGGACGCCGATTTCGCAGATGAACGCAGATGAGAGCAATAAATCAGCGGAAATCTGCGCAATCCGCGTCCAAAAATCTGTAACGGCTGGCCTGTCCCGCTAGACCCTGTAGAGCCGACAATCAACAATCCGCAATCCGCAATGCCTACAGATAGGTTTTCGTCGTCAGGTTGAGCAGGCGGGGGTTCAGTCCGATCACTTGGTCGGGATCGACCGGGACATCGACCAGGATCGACTGGCCGCGCCGCGTGTAGCAGGCATCTATGATCTCCGGCAGGTTGCTCAAATCGGGCTTCAGCCTGAACCCATCCCAGCCGTGCGCTTTCGCCGCCGCCACGAAGTCGATGTGCGGCAGCTGGCTGTGATACCGGCTCTTGTCGACGTCGGGGATGACGACTTCCAGCCCCTTGTCGACGATCCCGTACACGGTGTTGTTGATGATGAACAGCCGCAGGTCGAGATGGGCCGCCTCGGCCAATGCGCCGCCGAACAGCCGCCAGCAGCCATCGCCGGCGAAGACGAACGTATGCAGGCTGGGGTCGGCGATCTTGGCCCCCACGCCCAGCCCGAATCCACCCCCCATCGCCGAGCCGTCATGGGTCGTGTGGAACTTGATAGAGGGGTGGGGACGCTGCGTGACGTATTGGCGGTCCTTGTAGGCCACGCACACGTCGTCGAACCCGATGCTGTTGGGACGCCACATCTGGTCCAGCTTTTCATAGAAGGCGGCGAAGTCCACGCATCCTTCTTTCACGTCCCTCGAAATGACGCGCGTATTCAGGTCCTCCGGCTGCTCGACCGGCGGCCGAGGTCCCAGCCCGTTGTTGCGCAGATGTGAGATGATCTCCTGCAAGGCGCCACCGATGTCGCCGCGCACCAAATGGTATTCGCCCGCCACGCGGTGCCTGAAGTCGCCGTTCTTGTGACCGTAGGCTGCTTTCATGTTGGTGAAGTGCCACATGGCGCCGGCCGGGATCTTCGCCAGGTTGAGCGAGTACTCGCCGGCGTCGAAGCCCAGCGTGATGACGATGTCGTCCGGGTTGACGCTGCGCCACAGCTCCATCGCCTTGTCGTTGCCGCCGAAGGAGATGTAGCCGTAGCCGAAGCGGTTGTAGCGCGACACCGCGTTCGCGCCGTTCACCGACCAGACCGTCGGCGCGTGCAGCGCTTCGGATAGTTGTGTCGTCACGTCCTCGATGCGAGGATAGCGCGCCACCTCGCTGCCCACGTAAACGATCACCCTGCGGTTTTTGGCCTGCTTTGGGAACTTCTCCAGAAATTCCTCGACGTCCTTCCGATTGAACTGTCTTGACCGTTCGGCAGGATCGACGTGCGCTTCCACCGTCCGCGACAGGACGTCGGGGTAAAAGGCGATGGCGATCGGCCTGGATTCGAGCAGCGCCTCCTGGGCGCGCCGCAGTTTGTCATTCAGCGTGTTCACGTTGTCGAGGACGATACAGCCGTCGCCCAGCTCGGCCTGGAGCTGGGGCACGATGTTCATGCCGTAGACCGAGACGTCTTGCAGCGGCGCCATCCCGATCGACAGCGTTGAATTCAGGGCGATGACGTAAACGGCGGGTATGTTATGCAGCTTCGCGTCGGTCAGGCCGCTGGAGCCGAGCTTGGTCGCTGCCCCGGTCGTCGTCATGCACCCGGCGATTTTGCCCGTGGCCAGGTAATAGCCCAGCGGGGCAAAGCCCGCTGCGTATTCGCTCATCGTCAGCAGGCGCGGCACGCCGTCGCCGGCTTGCGCCAGATCGGTGAACGGTTCCATGTGCTTGGCAACGTGAATCAGTCCGCCGCCATTGACACCCGCATAAAGCGTGATGCCCCACTGCCTGAGCGTGTCGATCAAAGCAAAGTTACCACTATCTCGCTCCAGGCCGCCTGGGCCACCTTGAATAGACATGTTCTTCTCCTCCTTCCCTCTCCTTCCCTTTATCCGTGCGAAATCCGCGTTTCACATCGTCACTGCCCCGGTCGAGGCCGACGAAACCAGCCGGGCATATTTTGCCATAACGCCAGTCGTGTAGGACGGCGGGGGCGGCTGCCATCCGCTCAAGCGCGACCTGATCTCAGCCTCCGAAAGCTCAACGTCCAGCCGTCGCGCCTGCACATCGAACACAATCACATCGCCCTCGCGCAGCGCCGCGATCGGCCCGCCGCGCGCGGCCTCGGGCGCGACGTGTCCTGCCATCAATCCGTGTGTCGCGCCAGAAAAGCGACCGTCGGTCAGCAGCGCAACCGAATCACCCAACCCCGCGCCGACGATCGCCGCTGTCACGCCGAGCATCTCTCGCATACCGGGCCCGCCCTTCGGCCCTTCGTAGCGAATGACGACCACGTCGCTTGGCTGGATGCGACCGTGCTGCACCGCGTCGAAGGCCGCTTCTTCGCCATCGAACACGCGCGCCGGACCGCGATGATGCAGCTGGTTGTGGCCGGCGATCTTCACGACACAGCCTTCGGGCGCGAGGTTGCCCCTGAGAACGACGAGGCCGCCCATGGGTTTGATGGGTTTGTCGAGTGAGCGGACGACTTCCTGCCCACGAGTTTCACTGGCCTCCTGCGCTTCTTCGGCGATGGTCTTGCCGGTGACGGTGATCGCATCGCCATGCAGATAGCCGCCATCGAGCAACCGCTTCGCCACCAGTTGGATGCCGCCTGCCGCGTATAGGTCGGTCGCCACGAAGCGGCCGCCGGGCTTGAGGTCGGCGATGAGCGGCGTGCGCGCGCTGATCCGATCGAAGTCGTCGATATCGAGCGGCACGCCGGCTTCGCGCGCAATCGCCAGCAGGTGCAGCACCGCGTTCGTGGAGCCGCCGGTCGCAGCGACGGCTGCGATCGCGTTTTCAATCGCGCTGCGGGTGATGATGCGTGATGGGCGAAGGTCGCGCCGCAGCAGGTCCATGACCAGTTGACCTGCGGCGAAGGCGGCTTCATCTTTCTGGGCGACCATTGCCGGGACGCCGTTGCTGCCCATCGGGGAGACGCCGAGGAACTCCATGACGGTGGACATCGTGTTGGCCGTGAATTGCCCGCCGCACGCACCCGCGCCGGGGCAGGCGCTATCTTCGATGGCTTGGAGCTGCTCGTCGTCGATTTTGCCGGACGCATGCGCGCCGACCGCCTCGAAGACATCCTGAATGGTCACATCGTGACCGGCGTAAGCGCCGGGCGCAATCGAGCCGCCGTACAGCGCGAGGCCGGGGATGTCCAATCGGGCGAGGGCCATCACCACGCCGGGGTTGGTCTTGTCGCATCCGGAGAGGCATACCAGCGCGTCGAAGTGATTGCCGCGCGCGACGAGCTCGATCGAGTCGGCGATCACCTCGCGGCTGATGAGTGAGGTCTTCATCCCCTCGGCGCCCATGCTGATGCCGTCAGAAATCGAGACGGTGTTGAACTCCATCGGCGTACCGCCCGCCGCGCGGATGCCTTCTTTGACCTGCGCGGCCAATCGCCGCAAGTGAAAGTTGCACGGCCCGATCTCGATCCAGGTGTTGGCGACGCCGACGATCGGTTTACGCAGATCGTCGTCGCTGAAGCCGACCGCTTTCAGCATGGCGCGGGCCGGCGCGCGGCTCGGCCCGTCGGTGATGGCCCGGCTGTTACGCTTGAGTTCGCTCATGATTGATTGCGAGCTCGCCGCTCCGCAATGGCTAGTTGTAGCTCTCGAACAGCATCTGCGACACCCACTGGTCGGACTCTTCCTCGGCGGTCAGCGCCGGCGTGGTGTCGTCTGCGCTATCGGCCATCGGCATGGCGAGTACGGCGTCGATCCAGGCAGGCTGAGTGGCGACATCGGTTGGAGCGTTCATGGCTCTTCTCCTTTCTTGTCAAATAAAAACCGAGTCGCCCTGTGTTGGGCGACTCGGTGTGAGACTGTCTTACGCCTTGCTTCGCGTCTCAGGGCGCTGTCTGCGCCGGCCCAACTGCGGATGGCTCCTTGACGACGACTACGCCAAGGAGCACACCGATAAGGACCAGGCTAAGCACAAGCGTGAACACGCTCATAATGGGCGCGATTATAGACAAGATACCGGAGCAGGTCTACGGTCAAGTTGGGAGAAAACGGAGGATGCTGCTTTGGGCGAAGTGCACAACGGGCCGAAAAGTTCAAATCAGAGTCATTATTCGCAAGTGCTCAAGCCGCCGTCCCCGGCGGCGATGCCCGCGCCGCACTAACCCTAAAGGGCGCTTCGCAGAGTGGGCTTCGCACAGGACGGCGCGGTGAGCAGATGGGTACAATCACCAGTCTAAGCCTCTCTGGCGTTCAGCAGCCGGTGTGCCTTGAGCGCGAGTTGCAGCGCCAATCGCGTCTCGGGGTTGTCCAGGTCGATGCCGGCGATCTCGGCGATGCGCTCCATGCGGTACTGGAGCGTGTTGCGGTGGACGAACAGCGCTTCGGCGGTTTGGCTCAGATTGCCGTGATGCGCGAAGAACGCTTCGAGCGTCTCTGTCAAACTGCTGTTTTGCTCTTTATCGTAGGCGAGCAGCGCGCCGAGCGTCTCCTGACAGAACGACGCCAGGTCGGCGTGCTCGGTCATCTTGAACAACAGTCGGTGCACGCTCAGGTTGCCGAAGTACAGCGGCGCGCGCGCGTCCAATCGACGCGCCATCTCCAGCGCCTGCACGGCTTCGCGATACGACGTGCGCCACTCGGCGACCGTCGTCGCCGGCCGGCCGATGCCGCAGCGCAATGGCGACTGAACGCGCTCGCCGGCTGCGCGAGCAAACACGGCCTCGGCCAGATCGCGCGCAGGTTTGATCGCGCCGGCGGTCTCCAGCACCACGAACGCGCCGACCTGTCCCGCTTCGGTCTCCAGCTTCACGAGAGCAGGCACGCGACCCAGGCTGATCTCGCCGTTCAGCAATGTCTCCAGCCGGCGCAGCGAGAGCGGCTTGTCGCCGTCCCAGGCGAACACGACCGCCGCGTGAGGCGCGCTCACGTCGTGTCCGATCTGCCTGGCCCACTGCGCGGTCTCCTTAGGCGAGACGCGCCCGGCCAGCATCGCGTCGACGAACTCGCCGCGTAGCGCCTTCGTGACCTGGCTGACGGCCTTCGCCTTCGACATCTCCAGCGCGCACGCTTCGGCGCCCTGCTCCGCCACCAGCGCATCCAGCGCGTCCAGGTCTTCGGCCACGCCCACAAACGACAGGTAGCCGCGCGCCAGGCCTTTGACGACGATCAACGTCACCAGCCGCGACAGCCCGCCCGGCAGAGCCTGATGCTCGATCCGGCTGAGGTCGGCGGCCAGTCGCCGATCGCTCCAGCCGCCCGGCAGGCGATCGGGATCGCTCAACGTTCGCAGCACGTCGGCCCAGACCGATCCAAGTGTGGGGTGCGTCCACGAGGCGAGCGGCAACAGCCGCTTATCCTGGACGACGACGCCCTTGCCGGTGAGGTCGGCCATCGCGCGGACAATCGCTTCCAGCCCGGCGCCTTCGGCCACCAGGTGCGCCAGCTGCTGCCGCACCTGCGCCGCGTGCAGACCGGTCTGCGCCTGCCGGTTGGTGATGAGCGTCAGCGTGGATTGGTGCACCTGGCGCAGGTGACTGCCTGTCGGGAGGACGATCAGCGGCAGGCCGGCGGCTCGTGCCGACGCGATCACGGCGTCCGACACCGGGCCGATGCACCCGATCGCGGCGACGTCGGCCTCGCGGAGCGGGAGGACGGCGCTCAGGATGTCGGCTTCACGCTGGGGCGGGTTGAGCAGAACCAGATCGCCCGCTTCGAAGCTCGTGTCGGCGGGCAGCGGCACGCCGGCCACAACGGCCCACTTCACCACGCGGGCGCGCTGCTCAGGCTCGCCGGCGAACTCCGAGCCGACTGGCAAGGCCAGGCGGATCACTTCATTCAGAGATACAGGCGATGGTGCTGGTTTCATACGAGTGCGTCAATCGACTGCGATGCACTCAATGATACCACGCCCTGCAAACTAGACCCACTTCAGCTTGTCGGGATTGCCGATGACACACCCGACCCTACGCCGCGCGGGCCAACCGGAAGCGGCTATCGTCCCCACCCACCGGCGTTCTCGGGTATCGGCATCGGTTCAGCGTTCTCCCAGCCAGTCGCGCGCAGCCACTGCTCGAACGTCTTCAGTGGTGGGTAGATCTTCCGCAGCGCCGGGATGTCGGCATCGTAGCCCTGACCGTTGAAGAACTGGAACATGGCGATCTGTTCCGGCGTCGGGCTCGCGCCTTCGGGTATCTGCGGCGCGGCGAGTGTAATCCGCCGGCCGATCACCTTCGTCAACGCTTCGGCGATCTGCGGTTCCGTGAGTTCGTCGCCCGCCAGCTCGATCATCCGGCCCAGATATTCCTGCCGATTCCCAAACGCGAGCGCCGCGAACGCGCCGATGTCGTCCACCGCGATCAGTTGTAGACCTTTGTCCGGGCGCAACCCACTGCCGGTGTACGTCCCGTTAGTGATCTGCGGGCGCGTCCAGTTCAAGTTCTCCATGAAGAAAACGGGGCGCAGGATAGTGTACGGCAGGCCCAGCGACTGGATAAATTGTTCGATCTCGTATTTGCTTGCAAAGTGCGCCTGCCCCATGCCGCGATGCGCCGCACCGACCGACGAATACACGAAGTGCTGCACGCCCGCCGCCCGGGCAGCCTCGGCGATAGCCTTGCCTTGCCGAACTTCGCCTTCCGCGCCGACGTTCGGCAGCCAAAAGTTCTGGACGCTGAACACGCCGTAGGCGCCCTGGAGGGCCGCGTCGAGCGAGGCCCGGTCATCGTTATCGGCGCGGAACAGCTCGGCCCCGGCATCGGCCAACGCTTTCGCGGCAGGCTTACTCACGTCGCGCGTGAGCGCCCGAACTTTCCACCCTTTCGATAGCAGGTGACGCGCGACCGCGCCGCCTTGCTGCCCGGTTGCACCGGTGACGACGATGAGTTGATGGC
>JBOGUH010000212.1:0-3764 GCA_050695975.1 Anaerolineae bacterium | reverse complement strand
CCGCCGCGCGTGCGATACCACAGGTTGTTGTACGCGCTGCCCGTGCCCGGCGCGACTCGTTCCTCGCCGAGCAAGATCACGTCGTCGCGCACGAGCCGTTTGACCGCCTGGTGCGGTGTTTCGATCTGATCCCAGATCGTCACCGATGAGGTCTGCACGCGGCCGCGCCGCAGCGGGACGAATGCACTCTCGACCTGATCTTCAGGCGGACGCCCACCCGCGGCCAGCGCGCTAAACGGTCGGGGCAGCGCCGCCCCGGCCAGCGTTGCGCCAGCCATCTTGAAGAAGCTTCGACGGTTCATCGGTCGCTTCGGCATGGCCTGATTATACTCCATTTCAAACCATGTTATAATCCCGTATCAACGAGGGACGAATGGACGAACGAGACCAACTCGAACGAGCGCTGGACAAACTCACGAACGATCAAGTCCGCATCCTGGCGCGGTTTGCCGAGATCATCGCCGAAGAGCAGAAGGCTGACCCGATGCACGATACGGGTGACGCTGGCGTGCGCTTCGAGCAGTTCAAGCAGTGGTGCGCCGTGAACGACCTCGACCTGGCCGGTGTGGAAGCCTGGATTCAGGAATCGCGCCGCGCCAGCGCGAGCGCCGCAGCCGCCGCATCGCAATAAGCCACCCCGCGCACAAATGATCGTCCAGACCCTCACCGTCGGGCCGATTCAAACCAACTGCTACATCGTCGTTTGCGAAGACACTCGCCGGGCTGCCGTGATCGACCCTGGCTGGAGCGCGCCTACAATTCTCGCCGCCGTCGAATCGCTCAACGCCAAAGTTGGCCTCATCCTCCTGACGCACGCCCACTTCGATCACATCGGCGCGGTGGCCGACATCGTCGATGCGACGAAGGCTCCTCTTGCGCTGCACCCGCTCGATCTGCCGCTGCTCCGAGCGGACGGCGGTGCGCGTGCCTTCAACCTCCCGATCCGGCCCGCACCCGACCCCGACCTCTCCCTCGACCACGGACAAGTGCTTGAAGTCGGCGCGCTGCGCTTCGAGACGCGCTTCGCGCCGGGCCACACGCCCGGCCACGTCGTGTTCTACCTCGAAAAAGAAAAAGCCGTCCTTGACGGCGATGTTCTATTTCAGGGGAGTATTGGTCGAACTGATTTCCCCGGCGGCGATTTCGATACGCTGATCGCCAGCATCCGCAGCCAGCTGCTCACGCTGCCTGACGACGTGGTCGTGTATCCCGGCCATGGCCCGCCGACGACGATCGGTGAGGAGCGGCGGAACAACCCCTTCTTAATGGAATACAGCGATTGAACCACAGAGGCACGGAGATCACAGAGAGAACTTAAAAACTCCGTGTCCTGTGTGTCTCTGTGGTTACATTTGGTTGTAGTTGGTCTTTCGTCGTTTCAGGCGAAAGGGATGGGGACGAACAGGATCACAAACAGCGCGAGCGACGCAAATGCCAGCATGCGACGTTTCGGATCGAGCGGCGTCACGTCGTTGAGCGGCGGCGGGTGGCGCAGGCCGAACAGCAGCGAGACAGCCGCCCACAGCGCCCAGCCCGGCCACTCGACCAGTGCGCTCAACACCAGCAGCCCGGCCAGGCTCACTGCCGTGACGGCCCAGGCGGCGCGGCCGGCGAGCGCGTACATGACGTGTCCGCCATCCAGCGAGCCGATCGGCATCAGGTTGAGCATCGTCAACAGCAGGCCGAACCAGGCGGCGATGCCGATCGGGTGCAGCTCGAGCCGGATGTCCGGCCGAAACGTGTCGGGCTGCAGCCAGGTGACGATCCACGTGACCAGCGGCGACATGCCCAATCCGCCGGCGCCTGGGCCGGCCGATACGACGTGTAGTTTCGACAGGGCCACGCCGACGATGAATAACGGCACAGCGACAGCCAGCCCGGCCAGCGGCCCGGCCACGCCGATGTCGAACAGTGAGCGCCGATCTTCGATCGGGCCGCGCAGTCGGACGAACGCGCCGAGCGTGCCGAGCGACAAGCCACCCAGCGGCGGAAACGGGATGAAGTAGGGCAGCGTCACATCGGCGCGGTGGACGCGCGCGGCGACGTAGTGGCCCATCTCGTGGACGCCGAGGATCAGCAGCAGCGTCGCCGCGAAGGGCAGGCCCCGAATAAGCAGCGCGGGCGTGCGCCCGATCGTTTCGAGCGCGCGGGCGAAGGTCGAGCCATCGGGGTTGAGCCCCGAGGCGGCCAGATCGGCGACCACTTGATAGATCGCCGCGGAGAGCACCATCGTGGCGATCGAGATCACCAACAGCGCGATGTTGATCCAGACTCGGCTGCGGCCGGTGCGCAGCGTGCCTTTCACGGCCTGCACGCCATCGATCAAGTTCGATCGGCGCAGGAAGGCAATGTAGCCCATGGCGCGGAATCGATCGCGGATGAGCCGATAGGCCTGCGCCGAGGGTATCGCCAGCCGGCCACGGAACTGGACGACTTGGTCCGGCGCAACGGGCACGATCACTTGATCGATCCGCATCACGTCCGACAGCGCCGAACGCAGCGCGGCGACGTTGGGCGTTTCCGCAGACGCATCTTCAATCGGTTGGCTGGCGGGCAGGGTGATGTTCATTTTTGGAACGTATCCCGTATTGCGAATTTCGTTGCGCACTCCGCAATACGGAATACGTCTTTCATCATCAGCTGAACGGGATCGGGACGATGAGCATGACGAACAAGATCATGGTGAAGAGTCCGAGTGCGCGGCGCTTCGGATCGAGCGGCGTGATGTCGTCGAGCGGCGGGGGGTGCATCATGCCGAAGATCTGGATCAGGAAAGCCCACAGCAGCCAGACGTTGAATCCCTGGCCGAACACGATGGCCAGGAGGATGCCGGCAGCAATCATGATAAACCATGCCACGCGAGCGATGCGCCACTGCGTTCGGCCAAATAGCGAATAGGTCACGTGCCCGCCGTCGAGCGACCCGATGGGCAGGAGATTCAGCGAGGTGATCAGCAGCCCGAACCAGGCCGGGAAGGCGATCGCATTCAGGATCACATCATAACCGCCGCCGGGCAGGATGCGACCGTGGACGAGCAACTTCAACAGGAGATACAGAATTGAGTTGCCTTCGCGAGGCAGTGCTTCCTCCGGCCGGAGATCGAGGAGGAGACGCGCCTGCTCATCCGATAGTACTTGCGAAGTTGCGAGTCCGATAATCAGCAGTGGAATAGCGATAGCCAGCCCGGCCAGCGGCCCGGCCACGCCGATGTCGAACAGCTGCCGGCGGTTCTTGATCGGCGAGCGCAGCAGGATCACCGCGCCCATCGTGCCGAGGCCGAACGGCATCGGGATGAAATAGGGCAGCGTGACGGCGGCTTTGTGGAGGCGGCCCAGCACGTAGTGGCCCATCTCGTGGATGCCGAGGATGCCAAGCAAGGTGAGCGTGTAAGGCAGGCCGCCCAGCAATAACGCCAGGTTTTGAAACACACGGTCGAAGAGTCGCGGGTCGTCGGCTAAATCCGGGCGACCGTAGAGCATGCCGACAAACAGCGTGCTTAGGACGGTCAAGATCAACAGGATCAAATTCGTGCGGGGATTCGATGGCCTCGGTTTCACCACTCCTCGTCGCGCGAGGACGATCTCGTTTCCGTCCCGACGGAAGAGCATCGGCGTGTAGCCGCTCGCGGTGAACCGAGTGTAGATGTGTTCGAATGCTTCTTCCGAATCGACGACCAGGCGTCCCCGGAATTCGTATGCGCCGTTGTCGAGGAGGGTGTGACTGTCCAGCGCCATCACGCTGTTGAGCGTCGATCGCAGCTGGGC
>JBOGUH010000211.1:0-4530 GCA_050695975.1 Anaerolineae bacterium | reverse complement strand
ACGCTGCGCCTTTCGCGCTGTCCGCGCGTCTTGGCAGTGTTCGTCAAAATGCGGAAGATCCACGTTTTGAGCGAAGAGCGTCCCTCGAACCGCGCGAGTCCGCGCAGCACACCCAGCCACGCCTCCTGGACAACCTCCTCGGCCACCGCCTGATCCGGCACGAAGATCATCGCCAGGCGCAGCATGGATGCGTGATGCGCGTTGACCAATGAAACAAAAGCGGCCTCGTCGCCACGGCACAGCGCCTCGACCAGGCGCAAATCGTCGGCAGGGGCAACTGTGCCTGCCAGATCACTCTCTTTGCCTGCCTGCTGGAGTGTGGTCATAGGCGTAAAACGTGATGAGTGATACGTGAAGCGATAGGTGATAAGTCGCCGAAGCATACCCGAAGGTCATTACCCTGTCAAACGAATTGCCTGCCTATGTGTAACGAATCGACGTGAATCAAGACCATACCAGCGAGGCGCAGAAATGCCAAAGGATAAGTCACTATTGCCGGCCTGGGATGAACGCACAAGCCTTCATCCAAAGAAGGAGGAAAAATGGCAGACCGATTCATCTCGCGAGGATTCGTCGGCAAACGACGGCAGCCCGAGGCCGCCAACCGCGTCCCGCCGGGCCAGCACGTCACACGCGACTTTCCGGTGCTCTCGGCGGGACCGACGCCGCGAATACGGCTCGATCAATGGACGTTCACCATCGAAGGGCTGGTCCGTGAGCCGGTCAAGTGGGCGTGGGAGGAATTCCTGCAGCTGCCCGCGCAGGAGTTTATCGCGGATATTCACTGCGTGACAAAATGGACCAAACTCGACACGCGCTGGGAAGGGGTCAGCCTGGACACGCTGTTCGAGCACGTCGAGCTCGATCGCAAAGCCATGTACCTGACCGCTTTCTGCGACGGCGGCTATACGACGAACATCCCACTGCCGGACGTGATCAACGGTCAGGCGTTTGTCGCGTACCAATACGCTGGCAAGCCACTGGCGCCGGAGCACGGGGGGCCGGCGCGCCTGGTCGTGCCGCATCTTTATTTTTGGAAGAGCGCGAAATGGGTGCGCGGCCTGCGGCTGATGGAAAAGGACAAGTCCGGTTTTTGGGAATCGCTCGGCTACAACAATCACGGCGACCCGTGGAAAGAAGAGAGATACAGCGGCGATTGATCAGTCGCCCATAGCCAGCCGCTCGTTGTGCTGTCCGCTGCGCGCCGCCTACTGCTTCTTGCCGGAGTGCAAATATGAAACGCCCACTCGAGTGGCAAATTGCCACCCTCACAGCCATCCAGCCTGAGACACCCAAAGTCAAAACGCTTACCCTGGCGCTGCCGAATTGGATGCTGCACCGCGCCGGCCAGCATTACGATGTGCGGCTCACCGCGCCCGACGGCTATCAGGCTCAGCGGAGCTACTCCATCGCGTCAGAGCCGGAGCGTATGGGCGAAATTGATCTCACCGTCGAGCGGCTCGCAGATGGCGAAGTCTCGTCGTATCTGCACGATGTTTTGGCGCCCGGCGATCAGATCGAGGTGCGCGGGCCGATTGGTGGTTATTTTGTCTGGGAAGCCGGCATGGGCGGGCCGCTGCTCCTGGTTGCGGGCGGTTCCGGGGTCGTGCCGCTGATGGCGATGATTCGCCACCGGGCTGCGGCGGGCGCCGGCATTCCGACGCGGCTCCTGTATAGCTCACGCACACCCGAAGACGTGATTTACTGGAGCGAACTGGAAAAATTGCGCGCGGCCAACACGGGACTCGAAATATTTCACACCTTCACACGCGCGCAGCCGCCGGGTTGGAGCGGCTATGCACGGCGGATTGACAATCAGATGCTGAGCGAAGTGGTGAAGCCGCTTGGCAAGAGCCTGCAAGCTTTCGTCTGCGGGCCGACGCTTTTAGTCGAAGCCGTGGCGAATGGCCTGGTCCAAATCGGCGTCAAGCCGAGTCAGATTCGCACCGAACGATTTGGGCCGTCGGGCGGCACTTCCTGAGGAGGGTTGCAAAGTGGACGACGTTCAAAGCGATATGAATCGCGAACTGATGTTGGATGGCAATGCCATGGCCGGCGTGTTGCAGGAAATTTTCGGGCTGGAGATGACGGCCAGCCCAACCGAGTGCGCCCACTGCGGCAACGTGGGCGAAATCGGGACGCTGTTGGCCTTTACGCAGGCGCCTGGCGCAGTGCTGCGCTGCTCCGTCTGCGAGAACGTCATGCTGCGAATTGTGGAAACGCCGGATGCGATCTATCTGGATGCACGGGGCGCCATGTATCTGCGCCTGGAGCGACGCACGTCCTGAAGCATCGACGGGTGCATTTCAGAAAAGTGGCGACTTCCCTTTGACGACCCGATTCGCTCATAGACCGCGTCCGCGCGGTCGTGTTTGACTCGCCATTGCCGCCCGCGCGGACGCGGGCGGAGAGCAAGTTCGCCACAAAATTGAAATACACGCGCGTCGACCGGCTGCTTCAAGGAGAGAATATGGCAACACAACCGCACTACGACGCAATTGTGATCGGCGCTGGCCAGGGCGGCGGGCCGCCGGCTGGAAGACGGCCATGGTCGAGCGCGAGCACGTCGGTGGCACCTGCATCAACGCAGGCTGCACCCCCACCAAGACGATGGTCGCCAGCGCGCGCGTGGCTTACCTTACCCGGCGCGCGGCCGACTATGGCGTGCGGACCGGCCCGGTAACAGTGGACATGGCCCGCGTCCGAGAGCGCAAGCGCGACATCGTCGACAGCTTCCGCGGCGGCAGCGAGCGCAGGCTTGTCCAGGCCGGCGTGAGCCTGCTGATGGGCGAGGCCAGCTTCAGCGGCGCGAACACATTGAACGTGCACCTGAACGACGGCGGAAACACGCAGCTGACCGCGCGCACGATCGTGATCAACACCGGCGCACGGCCCGCCCGGCCGCCGCTGCCGGGGCTGGACAGCGTGCCAACGCTCAACTCAACCACGATCATGGAATTGGACAGTGTGCCGGAGCACCTGCTGGTGCTGGGCGGCGGCTATATCGGGCTGGAGTTCGGCCAGATGTTCCGCCGCTTCGGCAGCCGGGTGACGATCGTGCAGCGCGGCAAGCAGCTCCTCGCCCGCGAAGACGACGATGTGGCCCAAGCGGTGGCGCAGATCATGCGCGAGGATGGGATCGGGGTGCTGCTGGATACCGCAGCCGTGCGCGCCGAGCTCAGCAGCGACGGTCAGATCAGCCTGATCGTGCGCACGCCGGGCGGCGAGCAGACCCTGAACGGCTCGCACCTGCTGCTATCGGCCGGGCGCGTGCCGAACACCGAGGCGCTCAACCTGGCCGCCGCCGGCGTGACGACCGACAAGCGCGGCTTCATCCCGGTCAACGCACGATTAGAGACCAACGTCCCCGGCGTCTACGCCATCGGCGATGTCAATGGCGGGCCGGCCTTCACGCACATCTCGTACGACGACTTCCGCATTCTGCGAACCAATTTGCTAGAGGGCGGTAACGCCACCACAACCAACCGCTTGGTGCCCTATACGGTCTTCATCGATCCACAACTCGGCCGGGTAGGCCTGAACGAGCAAGAAGCGGATGCGCTGGGGATCAATCATTGCGTCGGCAAAATGCCGATGAACTACGTGGCGCGGGCGCTGGAGGTCGACGAGAGCCGCGGCTTCATGAAGGTCATCGTGGACGCCGACACCGATCAGATTCTCGGCTTCACCGCCCTGGGCATTGAAGGTGGTGAGATCATGTCCATGGTCGAGATAGCGATGGCGGGTAAGGCGCCTTACACCACGCTGCGCGACGCCGTCTTCGCCCACCCGACGCTGGCCGAATCGCTCAACAATCTGTTTGGGATGTTGGAATTGCACACGCCCATGCCGCACGCGCGCAAGTCTGACGACACGATGCATCATCATCCACACACCCACTAATACTCTAATGAGATAAAGGAGTATCACATGAAAGCCATTGCAGTCATTCCCGGTAAACCCGACAGTATTCATCTCGCCGATCTGCCTATGCCGAGCCTCGACGATGTCCCAAACGGGCGCGGCGTGCTGGTCAAGGTGCTGCGCGTCGGCGTGGATGGCACCGACAAAGAGATCAACGCCGCCGAGTACGGTCAGGCCCCGGCCGGTTATCCGTTCCTGGTCATCGGCCACGAGAACTTCGGGCGCGTCGAGGCGGTCGGTCCCCACGTCACCGAGTTCAGACCCGGCGATTTCGTCGTGGCGACGGTGCGCCGTCCCGGCAGCAGCATTTACGATCAGATCGGCACGTACGACATGACCACCGACGATGTGTACTTCGAGCGCGGAATCAATTTGCGCCACGGCTACCTGACCGAGCACTACGTCGACGATCCGGAGTACATCGTCAAGGCGCCGGACGGCCTGAAGGACGTGGCGGTGATCGTCGAGCCGTTGAGCGTGCCGGAGAAGGGCATCATCCAGGCATACGAGATTCAGCGCCGGCTGCGCGTGTGGCGGCCGCGCAAGGCGGCCGTGCTCGGCGCCGGCACGATCGGCCTGCTGGCGACGCTCATCCTGCGCCTGCGC
>JBOGUH010000210.1:0-3578 GCA_050695975.1 Anaerolineae bacterium | reverse complement strand
GCGTACTGGATCGCCGCGCGGATCAGCCGTTCGCTGCCCTCGCGTGACACCGGCTTGATGCCGACGCCCGACGTATCGGGGAAGCGAATCTTGCCGTACTCCTTGGGGAAGGCTTCCTCAAACAACGCGAGGAATTTTCGATTGGCCTCGGACCCCTGCTCGAATTCGATTCCGGCGTAGATGTCTTCCGTGTTCTCGCGGAAGATCACCATATCGACCTTTTCGGGATGCCTGACCGGTGACGGCACGCCCTCGAACCAGCGCACCGGCCGCAGGCACACGTACAGGTCGAGCAGCTGGCGCAGGGCGACGTTGAGCGATCGGATGCCGCCGCCGATCGGCGTCGTCAGCGGCCCCTTGATGCCGACCCGATATTCGCGGAACGCTTCGACGGTCTCATCCGGCAGCCAGGTGTCGAACTGGTCGAACGATTTCTGCCCAGCGTACACTTCCATCCACTTGATCTGGCGCTTGCCGCCGTAGGCTTTCTGCACCGCCGCGTCGAACACGCGCACGCCGGCGCGCCAGATGTCGGGGCCGGTACCGTCGCCCTCGATGAAAGGGATGATGGGATTGTCAGGCACCTGTAGTTTGCCGTTTTGAATCGTGATCTTCGCGCCGTCGTCTGGCGCTTTGACTTGCACGTCACGCATGGATGGTCCTCCTGAGGGTGGAATCGTGGTTCATAGGGATTCGGAAAAGTTTATCACGGCTGCAGGAAAATGCCTGATGACATTATTACGGCGCGCGGCGCACGAGCCGCTTGAGCGTGCCCTGCTCGAAGCCGCCACCTTCCACGAAGTACAGCCCGCCGTCGGGGCCAGTGAACACGTCGGTCTGGCAGAACATGCCGCTGATCGCCGTGTGGCTGACGAAGGCGTCGCGCGGGGCGTTGAGCTTGAGGTGATGCAGCGTCGCGTCAATGTACGAACAGAAGAACACATCGCCATACCATTCGGGGATGTCGTCACCGGCGTATACCGTGATGCCGGCCGGCGCGCTGGGCGGTGTCCAGAACAGCATCGGCGCGATGGTGTTGCGCGCCGGATCGAGATCGCGCTCGTCGTCGCACTGGTAGTCTGAATGCCAGCCGTAGTTGTAACCGGGGACGAGGCGGTTAATTTCATCGTCGCAGCCCGGACCGTTTTCACTGACAAAAATGCGGACACCCTCGCTGAGCGGATCGAACGTGAAGTCGAACGGGTTGCGATGGCCGTAGGTGTAGATGCCGTCTACATTTGGGCCATCGCCGTCGTAGAACGGGTTGTCCTCCGGCGCAGTCAGTGGCACGCTCGGATTGAAGCGCAGGATCTTGCCGCGTGGATCGTCGAGCCGCTGCGCCAGATAGGACTGGTTGTCCTCGCCGATCGATACGTAGAGTTTACCGTCCGGCCCGAAGTGAAGGTTACCCGCGTTGTGTGTGCCATCGCCTTCTGAATTGGGCGAGGTGAAGACCGCGGTCGCGTCGATTCCGGTGTTGTTCCGCTCGGTGAAGCGGACGACGCGATTGACTTTCACGCCGCCGTTGGCGCGCGCTGGCAGCGAGTGAAACACCCACAGGTGATGATTCGATTCGAAATCCGGATCGACCGCGATGCCCAGCAGGCCCTGCTCGGCGTGAATGGCGACCGGCAGCGTGAGCACGGGATCGGGCAGCAGTGCGTCATTGACGATGGCACGCACGCGGCCGGTCTCTTTCTCGGTGAAGAAGATGCGCCCGTCCGGCGCGACGGCGAACGCCACCGGTCGATCGAGATCGGATGCCACGACTTCGACATTGACGCCTTCGGGTAGCGCTTCGGGCCGGATGCGCTGCAGGATGCTCATGGCGACGGTCGGGCTTGCACTGAGCCCTGCTCTGAGCGGAGTCGAAGGGGTAGCCGAAATGTCAGGAGTTGGGGTCGGGCCGGGCGCGGATGGCCGCGAGAGCGCGACTTGGGCGATCAGAAAGAAGCACAGGCCGAACGAGACAAGGAGGCCGATCGCCATCGCGGCGGCTGGGAGACGGGCGCGCATTCAATACTCCGAGGTCGGACTAACCTAACGGCGTGGGATTATAACACGCGACCATTCAACTTTGTGCACCTCTGTTCGCGCCGTCATTGCAATTGTGGCAGGTTCCTTCACGGGGCAAATGCGCGGAGCAAGATGGGCAGATACACGGCCCGGCCATTCGCGACGACAACCGCGAGACGCTGAGTGGATCCAGCCAGATCGGTCGAGATGTGCATTGCGTTGATCAGCAGTGTCGGCGCGGCGATCTGGTCGCTGACCGTGACGCGATACGTGGCGGTGAGCGTGGTGTTAGGCAGGATCGATCCGGTCCAGGTGATACCCGCGCCCGACCCCACGATCGCGCCCCCGGCCGCCTGTGGGCTACCGTCGATCAGTGTAGTCGACGGCGGCAAACTTGAGGCGATGGTGAAGGTCGTCGTCAGCATGCCGTAGTGCACCAGCCGCAGGGTGTAGGTGAGCCCGTCGCCGGCGGCGGGAATCGGCGAAGAGGGCGCAAAGGTCGATGCGTAGACCGTCGCGTCGCGTGTGATGCGGTAGATGTCGCGATATTCCTTGATGGGATCGGTTGTGTCATCGCGGAAGTAGTACAAGGCGCCGCCATTTCCGGTTTCAATATCCAGGTGGCAGGCGACGCCTTCAATAATGGTGTGCGCGGTGATGGTGTTACGCGCGGCGTTCAACTTGAAGTGATGCAGCTCGCCGTTCTTCCAGTGGCACACGAACAGATCGTTCTTCCATTCCGGGAACAGGTCGCCGCGATAGAAGGTCACGCCGGTCGGCACGGCGCTGTAGGGCCAGGCGATCAAGGGCGGGATGGTATTGTAGGCCGGGTCGGGGCCATCCGGCGAGAAGTCATCGCACGTAGGGTAATTCGCGCGCCAGCCGTAGTTGTAACCCGGCAGCACGCGGTTGACTTCGTCGTCGCACGCCACGCCGTTTTCGCTGGCGAAGATCACGCCGGACACCGGATCGAAGTCGAAATCGAACGGGTTGCGAAAGCCGTATGCGTATGTGCTCTTGGCCGCCACGTTCGGATCGGCAAAAAATGGGTTATCCGACGGCGCGGATAGTGGCTCGGTCGGATTGAAGCGATGGATCTTGGCCGGCATCTTGTTGAGGTTCTGGCCGTTGGCGTCGTTGAAATAGTCGCCGATCGACACATACAGCCTGCCGTCCGGCCCGAAGCGCAGGTTGCCACCGTTATGGAGCGTCCAACTGTTCGAATCCAGCGGCACCCTCAGCATCACCGTGGGCGCGAGGCCTTGACTGCCCTGGAGTGTGCGGCGCACCACACGATTGTCGAGCTTGCCGGTCGTGGCGAGGTCTTCAGCAGACGTGTAGTAAACGTAGATGTAGCCGTTCCAGGTGAAGTTCGGGTCGAGCGTGATGCCAAGCAGCCCGCGCTCGCCTTCGGAGAAGGCCGGCGACCAGAAGATGTTGTTCTCGGAGCCGTCGATGACCATTTTGACATATCCCGTCGTGCGCTCGGTGAAGAACCAGCGCCCGTCGGGCGCGAAAGCCATCGCGACCGGGTTGCGAGCGTTGTCTCGAACGAGTTCGAT
>JBOGUH010000209.1:0-2678 GCA_050695975.1 Anaerolineae bacterium | reverse complement strand
CTGAACCGGAATCACGGGCTTGAACCCCCGCGGGGACGCGCAGATTTGAGTCCCTCCAGTTCCTTGAGTTCCTCACAAGGGAACTGGAGGAACTCAGGGAACTAACTTGAGCCGTCAGGCTAATTTGCCCCTACACGCTCTCCGCGTCTCGGAAGTCTTCGGCGCCCTGGAGACTTCGCCAGAGGGCCTGACAACCGAAGAAGCGCAGACACGCCTTTCACTTTACGGGCGCAACACTCTCGCCGAGCCAGCGGAAGCCCCGCTGTGGCGTAAACTGATCGGCCATACGACACACCTGATGGCTTTGCTGCTGTGGGCCGCAGGCTGGTTAGCCCTCCTGGGCGGCCGGCCTGTGCTGGGCATCGTCATCTGGACCGTCGTCCTCGTCAACGCCGGGTTTTCATTTTGGCAGGAATACCGCGCCGAGCGAGCCGTCGCCGCGCTCAAGCATCTCCTGCCGGCTTATGCGCGGGTGATCCGCGCCGGCGCGGAAGTCAAGATCCTCGCCAGCGACGTGGTGCCCGGTGATGTGCTCGTGCTGGCCGAAGGCGACAACATTCCCGCCGATGCCCGCGTCGTGGAAGAATACGGCCTGCGCACGAATAATGCAGCACTCACGGGCGAGGCGACGCCGGCCCGCAAAACGGCAGATGCTTCTGTGCGCGAAGGGCTGACCGAGGTCGAGCGCCCCAACCTGGTTTTCGCCGGGACTTCGATCGTCTCCGGCACGGGCCGCGCGGTCGTTTTCGCCTCGGGCATGCTCACCCAGTTCGGGCGCATCGTCAACCTCACGCAGACCGTGAAAGAAGAGCCGAGCCTGTTGCAGCAGGGCATGGCGCGGGTGACGAAGATCATCTCGCTGCTTGCCATCGGCCTCGGCGTGATCGTCTTCCTGGTCGGCGAGCTCGACGTCGGTCTGGACAGTCTCGATGCGTTTATCTTCGCCGTCGGCATCATCGTCGCGGCAGTCCCCGAAGGCTTGCTCCCCACCGTCACTCTCTCGCTGGCGATGGCCGTCCAGCGCCTGGCGCAGCGCGGCGTGCTGGTCAAGAAACTCGCCGTCGTCGAGACGCTCGGCACGGCATCGGTCGTCTGCACGGACAAGAGCGGGACGCTCACCCAAAACCAGATGACCGTCCGCGAAATATGGGTGTCGGGACAACGCTTGAGCGTCTCCGGCGTCGGGTATGAACCTAAGGGAGATTTCTCGCCCTCGCCGGCGGCCGCTTCCATACAAGATGACCTCGACGCCCTACTCATCGCGGCTGCGCTCTGCAACAACTCGCGCCTCAACCCGCCTTCGCCTGACCGGCCACAGTGGACCAGTCTGGGCGACCAGACCGAGGCTGCTCTGCGCGTCGTGGCGCTTAAAAACAAGATCGATGAAAGCGCCTTCAATCAGGCTTACCCTCGTATTCACGAACTCCCCTTCGACGCGCGCCGCAAGCGCATGAGCACGATCCATCGCAACACGCGCGGTGAGATCGCTTTCGTGAAGGGGGCGCCCAAAGAGGTGCTCCAGCTGTGCAGCCACATCCTCATGCACGGCGAGGTGCGTCCGTTGGATAATGCGACACGCGCCGAGATCGTGGCCGCGAACGACGATTACGCCCGTAATGCCTTGCGCGTGCTCGCGCTCGCCCGCCGCGAACTGCCGCCGCGCACGGGCGCTTACACGCCGGAGGGAGTCGAGCAGGGCCTGACGTTCCTCGGTCTGGCGGCGATGATGGACCCACCCCGGCCCGAAGTGGCGAAAGCGGTGAAGACCTGCCGTCAGGCCGGAATTCGCATGGTGATGATCACCGGCGACTACGGCCTCACTGCCGAGTCGGTTGCGCGGCGCGTGGGGATGCTCACCCGTCGCAGCCCGCGCCTCCTCACCGGCGCCGAGGTGGATGCGCTGAGTGATGCCGACCTGCAGGCTGCGTTGGACGAGGAAGTGATTTGCGCGCGCATGGCGCCCGAACACAAACTGCGGTTGGTCGCCGCTTTTCAGGCGCGTGGCGAGGTGGTCGCCGTCACCGGCGATGGCGTGAACGACGCCCCGGCCTTACGCAAAGCCGACATCGGCATCGCGATGGGGGTGACCGGCAGCGACGTGGCCAAAGAGGCCGCCGACGTGATCCTCATCAACGACAACTTCGCAGCCATCGTCAGCGCCGTCGAAGAAGGGCGCGCGGTTTACGACAACCTGCGCAAGTTCATTACGTATATCTTCGCCAGCAACGCGCCAGAAATCGTGCCGTTCATCATCACCGCGCTGTTTCAGATACCGCTGGCCCTCACCGTCACGCAGATTCTGGCGATCGACCTCGGCACTGATCTGCTTCCGGCCCTGGCGCTCGGCACAGAAAAACCCGAACCGAACGTGATGCGCCGCCTGCCCCGAAAACGAACACAGCCCTTGTTGGACACAGGCCTCGTGCTGCGTGCCTTCGTATGGCTGGGAGGTATCGAGACAGCGCTGTGCTATACCGGCTTCTTCGTCGTATACTCTATGTCGGGGTACACCAATTTTCTGAATCTGCCCCGCTCAGATTGGTTGCCCTATCTGGACCGGTTAGCGGCGCCGGAAGGTCAGCTATACGTTTTGGCGACGACGGTTTTCCATGCCGGCGTGGTCACGGCGCAGATCGGCAACGCTTTTGCATGCCGGACGGAGAAAGCGAGAGTTCGAC
>JBOGUH010000208.1:0-2500 GCA_050695975.1 Anaerolineae bacterium | reverse complement strand
CGCTGGATCAGGTAAGTTAGACCGATTGCCCGGCGCCGAGATAGTCTCTGTTTAGTTCGTCCTCCCTGCGCGGACGGCTCGCGCAGGGAGGACATGTTCTCTTGGGAAACTAATCGTGTCTGGCGCTCACCACTTCCTGGCGCTGGCGGTTGAAGAGGATCAGCGTCGAGTCTTGCAGCTCGAACGCGACGGCCGATCGCAGCGCGTTGAAGAACGACTCCTCCTGCGCCACGGTCTCTGGCTGGCATACGTTGGGCGCGTGGGTCAGGTACCGCCGAGGATCTGCTCCAGCGGCGTCGTCGGGTTGTTCGCGTCATCGTAGCCGATGACGCACAGCTTGGCCGGTACCTGATTCCTTTTTTCGAGACTCACCGGGAATCGCCGGTAAGGCTCGTATCCCGCCGGATCGTTGCAATCGGTTGTCGCCGGCGGCCCAAACTTCAAGATGTAGTGCACCAATTCGGGCAATTTGAAGATCGGCTCGACGAGGTACTCGCTCTCGAATTCCTGCACCGAGAGGATGGGGGGGATGAGCGGCGGCGTCGTGTCGATGTGCGCGAAGCCGACGGTCGCGTCCACGATCGGCTGCCACGTCACGTCGACGGCCGGCCTGTCTCCGGCGACCAGGCACAGGTAGTAAAAGCCTTCTGCTTCGGGAATCTCTTCTTCGATCAGGTTATCCTTCACCAGCGCGATCGGATCACTGTAACCGGCTTCGTCGCGGCAATCAACGCTCGACACCGGTCCCGTCTTGTAGCGGTAGTGCGTGAAGTCGCCGGACAGCGTGGTGTTCCATGCTGCGCGCCTCGTCGCGCCGGTGTTGTCGGTGACGACGGGCTGGATCGCCGACAGCGGGTGACCGCTCAGCTTCAACTGCTGGCCGTCGTCAAGCGGGCAGTCCGGCGCGCCCAGGCCGAAGCGGCCATCCGCGTTGAAGCAACGCGACAGGCCGACGATGGGCGTGGCGTAACTGGTGTTCGGGCGCATCTGCGTCCCTGTGCCGGTCACTTCGCACGGCACGCCGAGCGCGCAAGCATACTCGCCGCCGACCGTGGTGGTGTTGATCAGCGCGAAGACCGCGTCGCTACCCTCAGCGAACACCGGCGAGCCGGAACTGCCGCCAAAGATGTCGCGGCAGGTGTTGCGGAACGCGTCGAAGAAATGCCATTGGAATTCAAGCAGGTCAGCCTGTCCGGTCATTGAGCAGTCTTCGCGGCGCAGATACCACTCTTCGGGCTGGATACCCGTGACCGGCACACCCAAGACGCTGATGGCGGCGGTGGGAGTGGGCGCCGTATCGGCGATGGCGAACGGCTGAATGCCCTGCCCGGTCAGTTCGCCGATCATTGCGGCTAGCTCGACGATCGCCACGTCGCGCCCCTTCATCGTGCTATAGGCGATCGTACTGGCCGGAACGGCGATCTGCGCGTCGGTCGTGTCGATGAAGTAGTTGAAGGTCGCTTTGTAGCCATCGCCCGCCGGCACGTCGCGGTACACGTCGTTAGCATGCCACTGCTGGGCGCAGTGACCGTTGGTGATGAGGTAGGCGGGCGCGCCGGCCTGCTCCGACGTCTTGATGAACGTGCCGGTGCAACTGCTCGCGCCTACGAAGCGGGCGATGCCCTTCAGCGCATCCAACGAGCCGTCGGCGTTGTGGAGTAGCCTCGAGCCGGCGCTGACCGGCGCTTCGGGTGTGGGGGGTATGGCCTGGCTCGGAGACACGACCGGGGTGGGCGTCGTCGTCAGGCTTTGGCAGCCGGTCAACGCCGTCAACACGACGAATCCAAGAAGACGTTGCAGGCTCACGTGCGAGACTCCTTCTCCCCGAACACACAACGGCCAACCATCACGCAACTGACAACCATCTGGTTTACCCGGCTATCGGATCGAATCCCGCAGTTCAGTAAGAGCCTTATCCGCTGCATCGAGCCGAATGAAACCGGAGCGGGGGTATTCAAGGTCGAGGACAGTATATATCGTAACGGCAACGACCACAGCATAGAGAAGCATATGGGGCCAACTGCGACTCCTTCGTTTTGCCATGGCGTAGCCTGCGAGCAGTCCGCTCAGAAGCGAAATACAGATCAGCAGGGCGAAGACGAGCGCGGGCAGGCGTGTGTGCAGCGCGATCGTCCGCGCGGTGGTGATGTCAATCATCTCGTTGATGGCCGGCAACAGGAGCCGCGCCGCGATGTGGGAAGGGTCGGACTGGCTGGCGGTCACCGCGCGTGACCAGATTTTCTGCTGGGTCTCCGCAGCACGCGCAAGCTCCTGCTCGGCAGCCTGCAGATCAGGAAGCTGTTCATACGCGCGCAATCGCGTATCGAGGTACGTGCGGAATAATTGGCGGAGTTCGAGCTGGTCGTTGATCGGCAGCAGGTCGAGACGGAGATAGGCCGTACCGATGGCGTTGGCTTCGGTGACGATCAGCTGACGCCGGGCGTCGAAACGCGATATGCCAGTGGCAAAGCTGAACGCCAGAAGAAGACCGAGCAACCCG
>JBOGUH010000207.1:0-6670 GCA_050695975.1 Anaerolineae bacterium | reverse complement strand
GGTCAAGCCAGGTGATTATCTGGCTATCCCGGTTCCGCAGCCGGAGATGGTTTTTGAGGCATCGCGTACTGTTGCGGTGCCGATCGGCCACGGGCGTCACGCGCCAGTCATGAAGGACGTGACTCTGCCGATGGAGGCGGGCTTTTTCCGTCTGCTGGGTTACTATCACGCCGAGGGTCACGTTGACCAGGAACATTATCTTTCGTTCTCGTTCAACGCGAACGAGACGGCCTATCTTGACGATACGCGCGCGCTCATCGAGCGGTATTTCGGCAAGGCACCGGTCGAGAACAAGCCTCGGCAGAATGGTCAGACTCTGGTGTTGTGCTCGACGGAAGTGGCGCGGACGTTTGCGCGCGAGTTCGGTTCAACGGTCTACGATAAGCGCGTGCCCGAACAGATTCGAAATGCCCCGCTCGAACAGCTGACCGAATGGGTGCGTGGTGCATGGCGGGGTGACGGAAGTTACGACGAGCGCAAGAACATGTTCCGATTCAACACGGTGTCACAGGAGTTGGCGTACGCTTTCCGCGATGCAGTGTTGAGGCTAGGCATTGCGGCGTCGGTGAATTATCAGGAACGCGCCGCGCCACGACAGCCGATGTATACGGTGGTGATTGCGTCGCCCTGGAACTCGAGATTCGGCGAGGTGGTGGGGTGTCTTGCACCCGATGGGCAACAGAGCGGTTCGCCGTTTTATCTCGACGATCGGTATATGTACGTGCCGATTCGCTCGGTCGAAATCGAAGAAGCGAACGTGCCCGTCTACAATTTCTCGGTGGAAGACGATGAGTCGTATGTATGCGAAGGAGTGATCTCGCACAACTGCACGGCGCCGACCTACTCGCGCGATTCGTTCCACTCCGGCGTGATCGAGATCGTCGTGAAGAAGGGCGCGCGCTGCCGCTACACCACGATTCAGAACTGGTCGGCCAATGTGTACAACCTGGTCACCCAGCGCGCGACGGTCGAAGAAGACGCGACGATGGAGTGGACCGACGCCAACCTGGGCAGCAAGCTGACGATGAAGTATCCGTCGTGCTATCTGATGGGCAAGGGGGCTAAGGGCGAGATCCTGTCGATGGCTTTCGCCGGCCCTGGCCAGCATCAGGACACCGGCGGCAAGGTCGTGCACGTCGCGCCGCACACCCGCAGCAAGATCACCTCCAAGTCGATCAGCATGAACAATGGGCGCGCGTCGTACCGCGGCCTGCTGAAGGTGTACAAGGGCGCGGAAGGATCGCAGTCTCACGTGCAGTGCGACGCGCTGCTGCTCAACGAGGAGAGCCGCACCGACACGTATCCGTACATCGAGATCGACGAGGACCGCGTGACGATCGGCCACGAAGCGACTGTCAGCAAGATCGGCGATGAGCAGCTGTTCTACCTGATGAGCCGCGGTCTCGACGAAGTCACCGCGCGATCGATGGTGGTGTCCGGTTTCATCGAGCCGATGGTCAAGGAACTGCCGATGGAGTACGCGGTCGAGATGAATCGGCTCATTCAGCTTCAAATGGAAGGCAGCGTCGGGTAAATGGAACACCGGCTTCAGCCGGTCCAGGCGCCGACTAAAGTCGGCGATCCAACCACCGGGGGCGCGCCTGCCGAGCACGAGGCGGGCCCCCGTGTCTTGAAACGAACCTGAATGGCGGGAGAATTGCATTGAATTCTGGCATTGAGCAAGACGTGACTACGGTCGAGCGGACGGAGATCACCGAATCAACTCCGAAGACAAAAGGCGGCCCGAAACGGGCTTCTCGCAAGGCGAGCGACACCTCAGCGGTCGAAGCGCGCGGCTTTTCGCGTGAATCACTCGACGCGCTGATCGCGTCACGGCCGTTCGAGCCGGACTGGATGCGCGATGTGCGGCTGGAGAGCTGGCGTGTGCTGGAGGATACGCCGCTGCCGGCCCGAACCGATGAACCCTGGCGGCGCACCGATTTCGCGGCGCTCAAGTTCGACGCGATCGTCAGTGTTGGCGCGCCCGTTGCGGTCAAATCGGCGTTGAAGAGAACGCCCGTGCCAGTGCGCAGCGTGCTCAGGGACAAGCGGGCATCGGGCGCGCTGCTGAACGTCGATGGCGCAATCGGCGGGCACGCGCTTGACGAGGCGCTGACCCGGCGCGGGGTGATCTTCTCCGACATGGACACCGCCGTCCAGGCGCACGGCGATCTGCTCAAGCGCGCCTTCATGACCGACATCGTCAAGCCGAATGATGGCTATTTCGCGGCGCTGCACGGCGCGTTCTGGCAAGGTGGCACGTTCTTGTACGTGCCGGCCGGTGTCGAAGTGCCGCTAGCGTTACGCGCCGTCACCTGGCTCTCCGATCGAGTCGCCTCGCTGACTCACACGCTGATCGTGCTGGAGCCGGGCGCGCGGGTCGTGTTCATTGACGAGTATGGTTCGCGCGCGCAGCCCTTCGACTCTTCGGCAGAGTTTATCCTGAGTGAAGCCGAAGGACTCAGGGCAGGCTCCGCGCGGGATCGCCAGGCGCTGGCCTGCGGCGCCGTCGAGATGCTCGTCGGGCGCGGCGCGCAGCTGGACTACGTGAACTGGCAGGACTGGGGCCGCAACGTGTTCAACTTCACCCACGAGCGCGCCCATATCGATCGCGACGCGACGCTGCACTGGATCGTCGCCGGGCTGGGCGGACGTCTGACGAAATCATTCCTCGATTCGCGGATCATCGGTCAAGGCGCGACAGCGCTCATGTCGGGCGTATACTTCGTCGATGGCGCGCAGCACATGGACTACGACACAGAGCAGAACCACGTGGCGGGGCATTCCAAGAGCGACTTGCTGTACAAAGGCGCGCTGAAAGACAAGGCCCGCGCGGTTTGGCAAGGCAACATCCACGTTTACCCGGACGCTCAACGCACTGACGCGTACCAGGCCAACCGCAACCTGGCGCTCAGTCACGACGCGCGCACCGATTCGATCCCCGGCCTGGAGATCGAAGCCGACGACGTGCGCTGCACGCACGGCTCGGCGGTCAGTCAGATCGACCGCGAGGAAGTGTTTTACCTCATGTCGCGCGGCATCCACCAGCGGGTCGCCGAGCAGTTGATCGTCAATGCCTTCTTCCAGCCGGTGCTCGACCGTATCCCGCACACCAGCGTGCGGCATCGCCTGGAAGCCTCGTTCGCGGCCAAGATGGGGTTGGCGTAATTAGGAACAAACACATTCTTTCAGTCAAGGAGAGGATACCATGAGCGAGAACGGATATGCCCACCCGGAGATGCTCGTCGAGTCCGGCTGGGTGGCTGAGCATCTGAACGATCCAAACATCCGCATCGTCGAGTCTGACGAGGACGTGCTGTTGTACGACGTGGGCCACGTCCCCGGCGCGGTCAAGGTTGACTGGCACACCGAGTTGAACGACCCGATCATTCGCGATTACCTCGACGCCGAGCGCTTCTCCAAATTGATGTCGGAGAAGGGCATCGGCAACGATACGACCGTAATTTTCTACGGCGATAAGAACAACTGGTGGGCCTGCTACGCACTGTGGGTGTTCAAGCTGTTCGGGCACAAGGACTGCAAGGTCATGAACGGCGGGCGCAAGAAGTGGATCGACGAGGGTCGCGCGCTGACTAAGGACGTTCCGCAGGTCCCTCGAGCGAATTATAAAGCACCGCCACGCGACGATAAGACCATTCGCGCCTTCCGTGCCGACGTGGTGGCGCACCTGGGCAAGAAGGGCGCGCTGGTCGACGTGCGCTCGCCGGGCGAGTACAGCGGCGAGCTGCTGCACATGCCCGATTATCCGCAGGAAGGCGCGCTGCGCGGCGGGCACATCCCTGGCGCGAAGAGCATCCCGTGGGCCAAGGCGGTGCGTGAAGACGCTACCTTCAAATCGGTGGACGAGTTGAAGGCGCTGTACGATGGTCAGGACATCACGTCCGATAAGGACATCATTGCGTATTGCCGCATCGGCGAACGATCGAGCCACACCTGGTTCGTGCTGACCTACCTGCTGGGCTACCCCCAGGTTCGGAATTACGACGGCTCCTGGACGGAGTGGGGCAATCTGGTGAACGCGCCTATCGAAAAGACGTATCAGCCAGGGTAGGGAGATTCCTCCCGCAGGTGATCAACCGGCGGGAGGATCGGATGGCATGGACCGACACGAGCAAATCGAGTTCATTCTCGATCACTACGAGAACCCACGCCGCAAAGGGGCTATGCTGGACGCCGAGGCCGTCGTCGAGGGCGGTAACCCAGGCTGTGGCGATATTATCACGATGTACTTGAAAGTCGATCCGCAGACGGGCAAAGCCGATGTGACGTTTGAGGGAACCGGCTGCACGATCAGCCAGGCGTCGGCTTCGTACCTGGCCGAGGAAGTCACCGGAAAAACGATCGAGGAAATACTGGCGATCGACTACCATGACCTGATGGAGGCGTTGGGCCAGGAAATCGTCGAGCAGCGCACGCGCTGCGCGACACTCTCGCTCGACACGCTCCGTGCGGCGATCCGCAAGCGCGAGCGGGAGCGGATGCTCCAGGCGAATACCGAATAGATGCTTCGCAGGCTGAAGCCTGCATTCCTGTCACCTGATAGAGGTGTTCGATGGTCAACTCAACGATGCCCCCACCTGTCAAGACGCTTGACGTCCGCGCCGTGCGCGCTGACTTTCCGATCCTCGATCGCGAAGTCCACGGCAAGCCGCTGGCGTTTCTCGACAGCGCCGCCTCGTCGCAGAAGCCGTCGCTGGTGATCGATGCGATGAGCGACTACTACCGCACGACGCATGCCAACGTGCATCGCGGCGTGTACGCCTTGAGCGAGGAAGCCACGGCGCGCTACGAAGGCGCGCGCAAGAAGGTCGCCCGCTTCATCGGCGCGAAGTCAAGCCGCGAGATCATCTTTACGCGCAATACGACCGAGTCGATCAACCTGGTGGCGCAGGCGTGGGGCCGGGCTAACCTGAAGCGGGGCGACGAAATCCTGCTGACCGAGCTCGAACACCACAGCAACATCGTGCCGTGGCAGCTCATCGCCAAAGAGACCGGCGCCAAGGTGCGCTATATACCCGTGGACGGGCAGGGGGTTCTGCAGCTCGACGCGCTGGATGCGCTGTTGAGCGAACGCACCCGGATCGTATCCTTCACGCAGATGAGCAACATGCTGGGCACGATCACGCCGGCTGCGGAGATCGTGCGCCGGGCGAAAGCGGCCGGCGCAGTGGCGCTGATCGACGGCGCGCAGGCTGTCCCGCACCTGCCGCTGAACGTGCAGGAGCTCGGCTGCGATTTCCTCGCTTTCTCAGGTCACAAGATGTGCGGCCCGACCGGCATCGGCGTGCTGTACGGTCGCCGCGAGTTGCTCGAAGCGATGCCGCCCTTCCTGGGGGGTGGCGACATGATCCGCCGCGTCACCTTTGAAGATGCGGAATGGAACGAATTGCCGTGGAAGTTCGAGGCCGGCACGCCGGCGATCGCCGAAGTCATCGGGCTCGGCGCGGCGGTCGATTACCTGTCGGGGCTGGGGATGGAGGCAGTCCGCGCGCACGAGCGGGAAATCATCGCCTACGCGCTCGATCGATTGGCCGAAGTCCCGACGCTCACGATGTATGGCCCGACCGATCCAGACATTCGCGGCGGCGTGGCCACGTTCAACCTGGGTGACATCCATCCGCACGATGTGGCGGCCGGGTTGGATGCGGAAGGTATCGCCATCCGCGCCGGTCATCACTGCGCGATGCCCCTGCACCAGAAGTTCGGGTTGACGGCCACCTCGCGCGCATCGTTCTACGTTTACTCGCTGCTCGAGGAAGTTGATCGGCTGGTCGATGCGCTGTACAAGGTGAAGTCGACCTACGCAAGGACATGAAGACCTGCCAGGTCTCCGAGACCTGGCAGGTCTGGAACGGAAGACATTGCCGTGCAAGACCTCTACATGGAAAATATCCTGGATCATTACGAGAACCCCCGCAACAAGGGGGTGCTTGATGATCCGGACATTTCGCACGAAGAAGACAATCCGGTGTGCGGCGATCGCATCCGCATCGACTTGAAGGTTGATAACGGCATCATCATCGACACGCGCTTCTCGGGACGGGGCTGCTCGATCAGCCAGGCGGCGGCGTCGATGCTGACCGAGGAAATCAAGGGCAAGCAACTGGAAGACGTGAAACACATTGGCAAAGAGACGGTGTTGGAGTTATTGGGAATCCCGATCGGGCCGGTGCGCATGAAGTGCGCGCTCTTGTCGTTGAAAGTGCTCAAGGCTGGCGCGTATGGGATCTCGGGATGGCCGGGCGAAGACGAGTGAGGCGTTAGAGTGGGGAGTTAGAGTTGGAGATGCGCGGATGCGTGACTTTGTGACAGTGGCTAAGACGACGGAGATTGCGCCGGGGACGGTTAAGGTGGTGAGGATTGACGGAGTTCCGATCGGCGTGGCGAACGTCGATGGCGAATACTACGCCTTCGCCGACGTGTGCACCCACGACGACGGGCCGGTGGCTGAGGGCGAATTAGAGGAATACGAAATCGAGTGCCCGCGCCACGGCGCGCGCTTCGACATTCGCACCGGCGCGGTCAAGCTGCTCCCGGCCGTAACCCCGATCCCGGTCTATCCGCTGCGCATCGAAGGAGACGAGATCCAGGTCAATCCCGAACCGAAGGGCAAACTTTGATATAATTTCGGCCATGCAAACGGCTGAGT
>JBOGUH010000206.1:0-1951 GCA_050695975.1 Anaerolineae bacterium | reverse complement strand
CCGATAGAGGGTATAGAGTGCTCCCACTTGAACGTCAGTCAACTGCATGATCTTCTTCAGCTTATCGACATCTTCCGGCTCAATCTGGTCGTAGCCGATCTGCACGACGAAGTCGACCCGGCTGCCGCGCCGCTGGCTGGATTCGGCGTCGAGTGTGGCGACGGCCACTTTGCTTGCCGGGAACAACTGGCGCAGCCCCTTCACTTCGGACCTGGATTCGGTCTGGCTTTTCCAGCCGTACTCGTTGTGCATGTCGAAGACCAGATTGACCGCGACGTTCTCTTTGACGATGCCGGCCAGCAGCATGCGCGTCAGGAAGGTCTTGCCCGTGCCGCTCTTGCCGAACACGCCACTCGATCGCTCGGCGAAGCGTTTGAGATCGAGATAGATGCGGATGCCGTCCATATCGAGCGGCTCGCCGACGTGGAAGTAGCCGGGCGTCCGTTCGTCGCCGAAGATCAGGTTCACGTCCTGTGAAGTGGCTTCGACCACCGGCGCGAAGTGGCCCGGCACGGTCTTGACCGGCTTGGGCTCCGCTGCGCCGGCTTCCAGCATCAGCATCGGCGCCAGGTGCAGCATGCCGAAGGTGCTGGTGCCGAGCATCACCTCGCGGGTGAAGTCGTCGCTCGTGTCCGGCGGCAGTTTGGCGATGCGCGGATCGGTCGCGTCCAGCCCGATGTCGGTGATCATCGAGAAGAAGCGGCGCGAATTGCCCTCGACCACGACGTACCGCCCGACGGCGGTCGATTCGATGTCGGCCGTTCGATCGAGTTTGACGTCGAGCCCCTTGCTCAACGAACCGCCGACCACGATGCCCAGCCGTGTCGCTGCCGGTTGCTCTTCTGCCACGGCTCGTTCGACACGCGGCCCGAGAAACTCATCGAGTTCGGATTTGATCTGTGCCACGACTACGCCTCCCCATAAGCGCCAGTCTTTTTAAGGTAGTCCACAACATTAACCATACGGCTTCTTATCCTCGGCCACGGCTGTACGTGCGTGCCCAAACGTGCCATCGGCGATACTTTGCAGCAGATAGTAACGCTGAAAGCGCTTGAAGACGCTCATGAGTTCGCCGATCAAGTGCAGAAGCCGATCGTTGTGTTCAGACGGTGGCATTTCCGGTTGAAACAAAACGGCAACGTCCACGTCAGACAGTGGGCCGGCATCACTGCGCGCCTGCGAACCATACACATACGCCAGTGCGACGCTATCACGCGCGAATAGCTCACGCAGCGCTGGCTGTAGCGAATCGAGTGAACTGATCGGACCGCCTTCTGTCATGGCCTGATCCGCCTCAACAATCCTTCCAGCCTCACCGCATCGAACGCCAGCAGTCGCGCCAGTTCGCGGCCGGCGCGCACCAGAAACTCGCGCCCGCCGCCCTGGCGCGCTTCGGCCGCGTAACGCAGGCTGGCCGCCAGCAGCTCATCAGGACGCGCCTCCAGTGCGTTAAGCACGGTGCGGAAATACGTGAAGTCGTCGGTGAAGCGGATGATCTCGTCGTGCGTGCAGGTCACGAGCGTGTCGAGCGCGGCCGGCGGCTGCGACGGCAGATAGGCATACATGCGTCCATCGCGGCAGTGTCCCACCACCAGCACGCTGACGGTCGCCGGCACCTGTCGGTTCTCACGCTGATCGCGAATATACTCGTCGTGCACCTCCGCGCTGATCAACTGCCGCACGAATGGATCGTCTTCGATCAGCACGTCGTAGATCAGCCCGATCACGTCGCAGCCGTCGGTCGAGGGCGCTTTGACGAACGATCCGAAGCGCGGCACGTCGGCCTGCAGCAGCCGCGTACCGATGCTGAACTCGCCCGTGCTCGACCGCATCACCCGTCCCACGCGAAGTGGTGATTCACTCATTGTTTCTCCTCTGGAGGTTGGAGGCGCCTCTCCAACATCCAATCTCCAGCATCCAACCTCCAACTTCCAACCTCCAACCTCCAGCC
>JBOGUH010000205.1:0-17226 GCA_050695975.1 Anaerolineae bacterium | reverse complement strand
GGTGTACACTCTCGCCAGCATATCGCTCCATCTCAACCTTGCGCAGGTTCCAAACTTCGCAAGGTTCGGAGAGTTTAGCATGGAGCATCGACCAGCACAAGTATTCGTTGACAGTTGACAGTCGATGCGATACAATCCCAAGCCACTCACGACCTGTTTGAGGCATCCATGACCAAGAAGGCGACGACTGCAAAGAAAACACCCTCCGAAATGAAGCCGGCGGCCGCAAAACCGACCGCGCCGCGTCCGCTCGCGCCGGCCGCGCCCGCTGCGCCGATCGCCGAGCGCCCCCGCTTTACCAGCGCGCAAATCCGCCGGACGTTCCTCGACTTCTTCGCCGAGCACGGGCATACGATCGTGCCGAGCACGACGCTCATCCCGGTCGACGATCCGACGCTGCTGTTCACCAACTCGGGCATGGTGCAGTTCAAAGACGTGTTCCTCGGCGTGGGAAAGCGACCCTACAAACGCGCAGTCGATTCGCAGAAGTGCTTGCGCGTCGCCGGCAAGCACAACGACCTGGACGACGTGGGCCGCGACGGCTCGCACCAGACTTTCTTCGAGATGCTGGGCAACTGGTCGTTCGGCGATTACTACAAGAAAGAAGCGATCGCCTGGGCCTGGCAGCTGTTTACCGAGGTGTGGGGCCTGCCCAAAGACCGTCTGTGGGCGACGTGCTTCGAGGACGAGAAGGGCGACATCCCGCGCGACGACGAGGCCGCCGACATCTGGCGCCAGCAGCCCGGCTTTGATCCCTCGCACGTGGTGTTCTTCGGGCGCAAAGATAACTTCTGGGAGATGGCCGATACCGGTCCTTGCGGCCCCGACAGCGAGATCCACATCGATCGCGGGATCGAATTCTGCGACAAGCAAGGCGTGTCCGGCCACGTCTGCCAGGTGAACGGCGACTGCGCGCGCTTCCTGGAATTGTGGAACCTGGTCTTCATCCAATATAACCGGACGGGCCCGAAAGACCTCGTGCCGCTGCCGGCAAAGCACGTCGACACGGGCATGGGCTTCGAGCGCATCGTGTCGGTGCTGCAGAACGCCGGGACCAACTACGACACCGACCTGTTCATGCCGCTGATCCGCCGCGCGCAGGAACTGGCTGGACAGACAGACGCCGACGTGAAGCAGAACAGCGTCGCCTATCGCGTGATCGCCGACCACGGCCGGGCGGCCTCGTTCCTCGTCGCTGATGGCGTGCTGCCGGGCAACGTCGGGCGCAATTACGTCCTTCGGATGATCATTCGCCGCGCGGCGCGCTTCGGGCGGCAGATCGGATTGGACTTTCCATTCCTGGCCGAGATCGCCGACGTGGTCATCGACGAGATGGGCGATCATTACCGCGAGCTGCGCGATCGGCGCGAGCACATTCTGCACACGCTGACCGACGAGGAGGAACGCTTCCGACGCACGCTCGATCTGGGCCTATCGAAACTGGAAGACGTGCTGAACGAGGCAGCCGGCCGCGTCGTGCCCGGCCATCAGGCGTTCCGGCTGTACGACACGTTCGGCCTGCCGATCGAAATCACCAAAGACGTGGCGCTCGAACGCGGCTACACCGTCGACGAAGCCGGCTACCACAAGGCGCTGGCCGAGCAGCGCGAACGCGCTCGCGCCGGCGAGAAGTTCGAGATGGACGACCAGTCGCTGGCGGCGTATCAGCGCGCGCTGCGCACACTGCAGGACAAAGGCGCGCTGAGCGATTCCGGCGTCGATCACGATCCGTACACCGCACCCGAAATGGAGACCACAGTTGTCGGCCTGTTGGTCGACGGCGAGCAGGTCGAGCAGGCCAAGCCCGGCGCCGCGGTCGAAGTGATCCTGGCCGCCACGCCGTTCTATGTCGAGTCGGGCGGGCAGGTCAGCGACACCGGCGCGATCGCGCGCTTCGCCGAGCGGGGCAACGAACCGCTGTGGGAAATCACGATCGCGGACACGCGCCGCCCGATCGCCGGGCTGATCGTCCACGCCGGCAAGGTCAAGTCGGGACGGCCACGTGTGGGCGAGCAGGCGTGGGCGCTGGTCGACTACGAGCGGCGTTGGGACATCATGCGCAATCATACGGCCACGCACCTGCTCCACGCCGAACTGCGTTACGTGCTGGGCGCGCACGTCCACCAGGCCGGTTCGCTCGTCGCGCCGGATCGGCTCCGCTTCGACTTCACCCACAGCGCGATGCTAACTCAGGACGAACTCGACGCGATCACCGAGAACGTCAACAATGCGATCCTGGCCAACTACCCAGTGTTCCCGACCTTTCGCCCATACACAGAGGCGGTGGCCGACGGCGCGATCGCGTTGTTCGGCGAGAAGTACGGCGAGATCGTGCGGGTGGTGCGCACCGGCTGGCCAGAAGAGGCGCCGGTCAGCATAGAATTGTGCGGTGGCACGCACGTGAATCAGACCGCCGAGATCGGGCCGTTCATCGTCGTGTCGGAGGGCAGCGTGGGCGCGGGCGTGCGCCGCATCGAGGCGCTGACCGGTCGCGGCGCGCAGCGTTACATTCACGAGCGGCTGAATAAGCTCACCGCCGCGGCGGCTTACCTCAACACGGCGCCGGATGAACTCGATCGCAAGGCGCTGGCGCTGCTCGAAGAGAACCAAATGCTGCTCAAGCAGCTGGATAAAGTCCGGCGCGAGTCGGCCCAGCGCGAGGTCGATGCGCTGATGAGCCGGGTCGAGCAGGTGAACGGCGTGGCGGTGCTCTCGGCGCAGGTCAAGGCGGATACGGTCGACATGCTGCGCGAGATGACCGACTGGTTCCGCGATCGGCTGAAGAGCGGCGTGGTGGTGCTGGGCGCAGTGATGGACAGGCGCCCCAGCCTGATCGCCGCCGTGACGCCCGATCTGGTGACGCGCGGGCTGGATGCGGGCCAGATCGTCCGGCAGGTGGCGCAGATGATCGGCGGCGGGGGCGGTGGCAAGCCGACACTGGCCGAGGCCGGCGGCAAGGATGCCGCGCGGCTGCCCGAGGCGCTGGCGACGGTGCCTAAGATTGTGGCGGAGGTAGTGCGCTAATTCGAGATTAGCAGTTGGAGATTGGAAGCTGGAGGTGAAAAATGGCAGTCCTTCCTGAGTTGTTGAAGTCAGTCAAATACGTCGTCGATGCTACCGGGCATCCCAGCGCGGCAGTCGTAGACATCACCGACTGGAAACGCCTGCTTGAGTGGCTTGACGATGAATCCGATTTGCGTGCGGCTGAGGAAGCGCTGGCTGAATTAGCAGCAGTCGGTAATGACGCCGAGCGCGCTGACTGGTTGAAGTGGGAGGAGATTCGAGGCGAGTTGGATGGGTAAATACCGCGTCTTTGTTCCAGATGACAGATTAACTCAGCAATCGGGCCGAGGTCTGGTGGAGTCCGACTGTGGTTCGTGTTGTTCTGACGCACTAAGCCAACCCATCCGCTCTGCGCTATCCCGGTCGTTCATCTGTGACCAGACTGAGAGTAATACGCCACGCCCGTGTCTCACCGTTGGGATGCACACAGATATTCAGGATCGGCACGATGCTTGGGTGCAGATTAGTTGGGTGTACTCACGTTTGGCAAGGACACACTGAGCGGCGCGTCCGTCTCTTCAGCCGTTTGATCGGCAGACTGATTGAGGAAGGCGCAAGAGGATTTCGGAGGCCTGAGTTGCAAACCGGTTACGGCTTCTTGACAATCGCTTCTCCCAACCCTTTGGCCGCCGCTTCGATCAGTGTCTTCACACCTCCCTTGAGTAGATCGACCATTACATGAGCGGCCTTGTCGATTTGCTGCTTTTCGCCCCGCGTCAGCAAGCCCTCGAACTCCTGGTTCTGTAGCCACTCTTCAAATGGTGTCTCGCGCCGAACGGTGCGGCGCACTTCGTCGGCCAGCCACCACAGAAAGGCCGTGGAGCGTACCCGCCAGCCGCCAGGGATATTCCGATCCTCTGCCACAAAGCCCTGCTTTTCGAGCAAATGCAGCTCCGGCTCGAAGTCGCGCATGTCGCGCAGCATCTTCGCGACGTAAAGCCGGTGCTCGTTCAGCAGCCAGGGGATGTGCGTCAGCGCGACGGCGGTGAACGCCTTGCGTGTTGCCGGCGACCAGATGCGCCACGTGTCGCTCATGATCAGCGCCGCTTCATCGTACATGCTGTGGCCGGCCTGCTGTCGCCGCCGTTCGGCGCCGGTTTCGTGGTTGTCGTCGTATGCTTCCCAAACCGATGCCGCGGCGAGTTGCAACAGGTAAGGATGCCCCCCGCCTACTTCGACGATGAAGCGTCGATCGTCGGCTGTGAAGCGGTCGCCGTCCCGGCGCAGCAATTCGGCGATATCCTTTTCCGTCAGCGGTCCCAGTATGATCTCGTCTAAGAAGTTGAAGTAGGGAGAACCAGTCCGGCTGAACTCTTGTGTGTCTTTGTTGAGATTCTCCAGCAGGTAACGACTGGCGATGACCAACGCCAGCGCGCCCCGGCTGCGTGAGGCGAGCGATCGCAGGCTGCCGAAGAACTCGGCGCTGTTGAGGACCGGGTGATGCAGGATGTTGTTGAACTCGTCCAGCAGCAATACGAGCCGCCAACCTTCTTCACTCATTTGGGCCAGGAGTCTTTCCAGCACGAAGGTGCCGAAGTCATTGTCCTTGCATGTCTGGTAAGCCTGAGCCAGCGCTGAATCCGGGTTGGGTTTGACTACCTGGTTATGAAGCGGCCGCAGGGCATACTTCCAGAACTCGGCCTGGTCGAACTTCGCGCCCAACGTTTGCGCATCTAAAAAGCAGAAGAGCAAATGTTTTCCGTCTGCGCCGTAGAGGTCTTTCCGCGTTTCCTCTGCCGCGAGATAGAGCAGCAGCGAGGTCTTGCCCGAACGCGGCTCGCCGACGATCGCGGTAGACTGCCCCTGATTGCTGATTCGATTGACGATGCGGCGCACTTCGCGTCGGCGGCCGATGAACTGTTCAGGGGAGACGGGGTTGCCATAAAAGAAGGGGTTAGGCACAAAGACCTCCGGATACCTCCTACTAAAATAAACTCACTTGGCTCATGTGTAGAACTGATGCATTATAATTTGCAATTCTATAGGCGAAGGATACGAAGGTCAAACGTGAATAGGTTAGCAAAAGGGGATCCGAAAGGTAGTCCTGCGCCTCGTGGTAAAATAGCCGTCGGACGCTACGCCTATCACTCATGGAACAAATCCTCGAACTGCACGAGCACGAAGACGTTTACAGCATCCGCGACCGGCTGGAGTTTGCCCAGTCGGATCGCGTGCTGTTGGTGATCCCGCCTTTCAGCAATATACTGAAGAAGCGCATCGACCTGCAACTGGTCCGGCGCTTCACTCGGGAGAAACGGCTGGAGATCGCGTTGGTCACGCGCGATCTGGACTTGCGGGCGCTGGCCGCCGAGCTGGAGATTCCGACTTTCTTCACCGTCGAGGCCGGGCAGCGCCGCCAACGCTGGCGCAAACCCGACGACGAGGATTTTGGGCCGTACCGCCCGCCAGACCGCAGCGAAGGGCAGCGCGCCGCGCGGGATCGTGATGCGCGCATCGCGCTCTCTGGTAACGAGACGCGCCGCAAGATCGGGTCGATCGCCCAAGTTGGGTTGATCGGCCTCGTCGTGCTGGCGATCCTCTTCGCCGTCTTTGCGGTGCTGCCGAGCGCCGAGCTGGTCCTGGTGCCGCAGTCAGAGCGCGTGGTCAGCAATGTGACGATCCTGGTCGATCCCGAAGCGGAGAGTGTAGACGTCGCCGGTGGGCGCGTGCCGGCCCGGTCGGTCACAACCGACATCCGCGGTGAAGTGACCATTCCGGCCACCGGCCGCAAGTTCATCCCCACCTCGCGAGCAACCGGCGTGGTGTTCTTCGTCAATCAGCTCAACATCCCCGTCCGCGTGACGCAGGGCACGGTGGTGCGCACCTCGGCCGGCAGCCAGGCGCTCCGCTTCGTGGTAACCTCCGACGTGGAGGTGCCCGCCGGCATCGGCGCGCAGGCGCAGGCGCCGATCGAGGCCGTCGAGGTTGGCGCGCAGGGCAACGTGCCGGCCAACTTCATCAACGAGATCGAGGGCGTGGCGGCGCTGTCGCTGCGGGTGAGCAATCCCGACGAGACGCGCGGCGGCGGCGATCGCGAAGTCACCGCCGTCGATCCGGCCGACCTCGACGCGGCGCGCGCCGTGCTCGTGGAGAACTTGAAACAGCAGGCGCTCGACACGATCGCAGCGAATGAACTGGAGCCGGCCGAATTTCTGTTGGCCCGTTCACTGTCGACCGACGCGATACTCGATGCAACGTTCGATAAAGAGGTCACCGAGCAGGCGACCGAGTTGATGCTACAGATGCGCGTGCGCTTCAGCGCGCTGGCGGTGGACAGCGAAGACGCCAACGCGATCGTTTTCGCGGCGATGCAGGTCCAATCGCCGGCCCGCTACGGCTTGCTCCCCGACGGGCTGGTCTTTCAGCGCAGCACCGAGGTAGCCCTAAGCGATACGGGCCAGTATCGTTTCGAGATGCAGGGTATCGGCTACGCGGCAGCCGACATTGACGTGAGCGGCGCGCTCAAAGCCATCGCCGGGAAGCCGGCGGGATCGGCGATTGAAATCCTTGAGCAGAGCCTGCCGCTGCAAAGGCCGCCCAAGATCACGATTTATCCGAGCTGGTTCCCGCTCGTCCCGCTGCTGCCCGTACGCGTGCACACGGTAGTGGATGCGTCAGGGTGATGTGCGCAAGAACATCCTTCGACTACGCGGCGCGAACCCCTGCGAAAAGCAGGCAGGGGCAGGCAGATGCACCGCCCCGCTCAGGCTGCGCCCTGAGCCTGTCGAAGGGATGCTTTCGTGAAGTACCGAGACTCAACATGTCACGACTGCTGGCTTTAGACATCGGCGACAAGCGTATCGGCGTGGCGATCAGCGATGAGTCGCGACTGCTGGCCCGACCCTTGACGACGATCGCGCGCGCGTCGAAGCGCGAAGACTTCGAAGCGATCGCCAGGCTGGTCGCTGCGCACAATGTGCAGCGATTAATCGTCGGGCTGCCGCGGACGCTGCGCGGCGAGGAAGGCCGGCAGGCGCAACGTGTGCGGCGCTACGTCGAAGCGCTGGCGGCGGCGATCGACGCGCCGATTGCATTTCAGGACGAGCGCTATACGTCTGTCGAAGCTGAGGAGCGGCTGGCCGGGTCATCGCGCAAGCCGCGCGCCAGGCGCGACATTGACGCGGCTGCGGCGGCGATTATTCTGCAAGACTATCTCGATCAGCAGCGTAAGGTTCTCGACAACTAGCAAATACGGAATACGCAACACGGAATACGTATTGCGTAGTGCGTATTCCGTCGCGGAGGATCGGTTTCTTGAGACGCCGTACCCGCCGTTTCATTCTATTCGCGTTTACGCTCGCCTTCTTTTGCGGCACGATCGGCGCTGCCGGCGTGCTGTTGTTCCAGCGCATCCGCAGCGGCATCGGCGACTTGCAGCTCGACGCGCCGGAGAACCTGCAAGACGCGGCCATCGCCGCGTACCTCAGCCTCAATCAAGACAAGCTCGAACAGCCGGCTGGCAACGACCCGACGCCGGTCGAGTTCGAGATCCAGCAGGGCGAAAGCCTGAACGCCATCGCCAATCGGCTGATCCAGGTGGGGTTGATCAACGATACGGAATTGTTCCGCCGCTACCTGCAGTACAATAAGCTCGATCAAGGCATCGAGGCGGGCAAGTTCACCTTGAACAAGACGATGACGATCCCGCAGGTCGCCCAGACGCTGCAAGAGGGCCGCCGCGAAGAGTTGGTCATCACCATTCGTGAAGGTCTCCGCCTCGAAGAAATAGCGGAGCTCGTCGCCAAAGATGTGCCGCCGATCGACGCGGGCGAGTTCCTGGCGCTGGCACGCGACGCCGCGCCGTGGAAGGCGCAGTTCACACTCTTGTCGGATGTGCCGCAGGGCGGATCGCTGGAGGGCTTCTTGTTCCCCGACACCTACCGCCTGCCGCTGGAGACGAACGCGCGAGACCTGATCGAGCGCATGCTGACCAATTTCGACAGGCAGGTTACGCTCCAAATGCGCGCCGATGCCCAGGCGGCCGGACGCAGCCTGTGGGACGTGATCCGGCTGGCGTCGATCGTCGAACGCGAAGCGGCCGTCGCCGAAGAGCGCCCGCTGATCGCCAGCGTGTATCTCAACCGGTTGGAGCAAGGCATGGCGCTTGACGCCGACCCGACGATCCAGTACGCGCTGGGCGAGAGTCGAGAGCCGGGTAACTGGTGGCCCAGCCTGACGATCGAAGACTACCAGGGCATCGTTTTGCCGTACAACACGTATCTCAACCCTGGCCTGCCGCCCGGCCCAATCGCCAGCGCAGGCCTCGGCTCGATCCGGGCAGTCATCTATCCACAGACGAGCGACTACTACTTCTTCCGCGCGTCGTGCAGCCAGGACGGCACGCACCAGTTTGCCAAGACGCTCGAAGAGCAGTTCGCGAACGAGTGCCCGTAGATGAAGCGGAACACCGGCTTTAGCCGGCCGCGGATGCCGACTAACCCTACAAGGGCGCTTCGCAGAGTCGGCGTTCCGAAGCGTCACCTCTCGTTTTTCATTCTGCTGGTGTGGGCGCTGGCTGCCTGCTCCCCTGCCTCCACCGCGCCGGTAGTGAAGATTGGCCTCGTCGCGCCGTTCGAGGGTCGCTACCGCGCCATCGGTTATGAGGCGATCTACGCCGCGCGCCTGGCGATCCGTGAGATCAACCACGCGGGCGGTGTGAACGGCGTGCGTGTCGAGCTGATTGCATTCGACGACGGCGGCGAGCGCGATAGGGCGATCGAGCAGGCGCGCAAGCTGGCGATCGATCCGCAGGTGATCGCCGTGATCGGCCATTATCGCCCTGATGCCACGGGCGCGGCGATCGACACCTACTGCGGCGAGCCGCTGCCGCTGCTCGCCGTGGAGTCCGATCGATCAGGCAGCTGCCCGAACGTGCTCTCGCTCACGCCGCCGATCACCACAAGTCTGCCGTCTGACGATCCGGCATCATTCATCTTCGCGGCGACGGTCCCGCACCCGGCTGACGTGTCAGACGCCGCCGCGTTCGTCGACGCCTACAACGCCATCCCGATCGATGGGACGCGGGCCGGCCCGATCGCGCTCCAGACATATGATGCGATGCGCTTACTGTTCGATGCGCTGGCGCGAAACATCGAAGCCGGTGGGACGCCGTCGCGCGAAGGGATGGCACGCGCATTGGCGGCGGCGGACTTCGCGGGATTGGGGGGACTATATCGGTTCGATGCAGAGGGCAATCGGGTCGGGGCACAGGTGTACGTGTACCAGTACCCGCAGCCCACAAAATAGCGTCCTCATCTTTCGCAATCCCTCCGCCCCGCGTTCATAATTCATTCACAATCGTGCGCCATAATCCCGTACAGTTTAACGACGGTCTTTAGACCGAATCCAAGTCTACACAGGAGACAAAATGAACGGGAGAATTGTTTTAGGGGTTGTGCTCGTGCTCGTCTTGATCGCAGGCGCGGTAGGTATCGGGACGTACGTGTACAACGCAGGGGTCGCACAGGGATTGGCGGAGAGCGGGAAACTGGTTGCGCCGGAGTCGGGCGCCGTGCCCTATCCATACTATGGCCCCTTTTACCGGCCGTTTGGTTTCGGCTTCGGATTTCTGGGGTTGCTTTTCCCGCTGCTCTTCCTCTTCCTAGTCTTCGGACTGCTGCGCAGGTTGTTCTGGCGCGGTGGTTGGGGTGGAGGCGGGCCGCGCGGCAACTGGGAAAAGGGCGTGCCGCCGATGTTCGAGGAGTGGCATCGCCGCGCCCACGAGCCGCAATCGACGGAGAAGTGAGCGAGTCCAATCGCCGTGTGGTCGCGATGATGGCGCCGCAGTTCAACCCTTCGACTACGCTCCCCACTCCCTCCGGTCGGGGACTTCGCAGGGCAGGCTGCGGCGCCAACCCCCCATCGCATGTGACCCAAACGCCGCCGGGGCCTGTCCTGAGCGAAGGCGAAGGAACGGCGGCTTGAGCCCAGTCTAATGAAAACCATTCTCGTCGTCGACGACGAACTTAAGATCGTTCAACTCGCCCGCGATTATCTCGAACACGCGGGCTTTGCCGTGCTGACGGCTCACGACGGCAAGTCCGCGCTGGCACAACTTCGCGCGGCAAAGCCTGACCTGGTGATCCTCGATCTGGGCCTACCCGAAATGGATGGGTTGGACGTGACCCGCGCGCTGCGCAAAGACTCGGACGTGCCGATCATTATGCTGACGGCGCGCGCCGAAGAAACAGATAAGCTGGTCGGCCTCGAACTCGGCGCGGACGATTACATCACCAAGCCGTTCAGTCCGAAAGAACTCGTCGCCCGCGTCCGCGCGGTGTTACGCCGTTTGGACGCTTCGCGCACGAGCGCCGGCGCGGAAACGATCCGCGTCGCGGATTTGACGCTCGATGTTCCGCGCATGCGCGTCACGCTCGGCGAGCGGGCAGTCGACGTGACACCCACCGAATTTCAATTGCTGGCGGCGCTCGCGCGCCAACCCGGCCGCATCTTTACCCGCGCGCAGCTGCTCGACGCGGTGCACGGGATCGCGTTCGAATCGTACGAGCGCGCGATCGACGCGCACATCAAGAACATCCGCCGCAAGATCGAGCCGAACCCGCGCGAGCCACGCTACGTGCTGACCGTGTACGGCGTGGGGTACAAATTCGCGGATCAGTAGCAGCACATCTTTTGTCCCCGCCGCAGTCCAACCCTTCGACCACGCTCCCCACTCCCTTCGGTCGGGGACTTCGCAGGGCAGGCTGCGGCGGCAGCCCGCCCTGGCTTGCGCCGGCGGGCCAGGGTGCAACTGCCACCGCAACTGGCCAAAATTAATATGAGCCCTGACCATTTCCCGCGCCGACGTCCGCCGTGGTGGCCTGAAAACGAAGCCTGGCCTCCGGCCAGCCCGCCATGGCGCAGGATGCGCGGGCGCTTTTTCATGCGCCTGGCAGGCGGGTTCGCCATGATGTTCGTTTTCAGCGTCTTCGCCTGTACTGTCGGGTTGTACCTCGTAGCGAGCGCACTCGGCAATCCCGGCCTGCCACTGGGAAGCGCGCTCGCCGCGCTAGTCGGTGTGCTGTTCTTCGGCATCGTCGGATTATTCATCGCCGCGCGCGCGCTGAGGCGCGTGGCCACGCCGATCGGCGACGTAATGGAGGCAGCGGGTCGCGTCGCGGGGGGCGATTATTCGGCGCGCGTGGCGGAACGCGGCCCGCGCGAAGTGCGCGCGCTCGCCCACGCCTTCAACGCGATGGTCGCGCGTTTACAGGCGGAGGACGAACAGCGCCGCAACTTGCTCGCCGATGTCACGCACGAATTGCGGACGCCGCTTACGGTGATTCAGGGCAATCTCGAAGGACTGCTTGATGGCGTTTACCCGCTGGACCAGGCGCACCTCGAGCCGATCTTGGAAGAGACGCACGTGCTGTCGCGTCTGATTGACGATTTGCGGACGCTCGCACTCGCCGAAAGCGGCGCGCTCAAATTGCAAAAAGAGTCGATCGATTTAGCGACGCTGACGAGCGAGAGCATCGCCTCGTTCCGCGCGCAGGCGGACGCCGCGGGCGTTGAGTTGCGCACAGAGGTCGCGCCGGGCTTGCCGACACTGGAGATCGATCCCGCGCGGATTCGTCAGGTGTTGGACAACGTCATCGCGAACGCGCTGCGCTATACACCGCGCGGCGGACTGATTCGCGTTCAGTGTTTCACGAGCACGCCGCGTGGCCGTGATGCACACGTCACGCTGTCCGTCAGTGATACCGGCGCGGGCATTCCGCCTGACGACCTGCCACACATCTTCGATCGTTTCTACAAATCGCGTGATTCGCGCGGCACGGGGCTGGGGCTTGCGATTGCGAAGAATTTAGTCGCGGCGCACGGCGGCGAGATTTTCGCGCAGAGTGAACTGGGTAAGGGGACGACGATTCAGTTTACCCTCCCCCTAACGGCGTGAGCCCTTGCTCCTTCCACTCATGTTGAAAACTCATTTTCACTTTTTCTTCTTCGACGCTTCGCTTGACGGCTGCTTCTCGAGCGGCGGCAGGTTGGCGATCTCGCGCCGCGTGACGATCACGTATCCAACTAACACACCAATCAGCAGTGCTGCCCCGGCCAGGACAAAAGGATTCATCTCATCTCCTGTCAGACTTCGGAAGTCTTCACAGACTTCCGAGGTCTGCTTATTCAATCACCCCATAAAACAGCGGCAGCGGCTCGACTGGCGACTCGCTGAACGACACCGCATTTAGCAATCGTTGCTCCGCCTCAATGCGCTTGCCCTCGTCGTTGGCGTGGATCGTGAACAGCGGCGCGCCCGGCTCCACACGATCGCCGACCTTCACGCGGACCTCAATGCCAACGGCGTGGTCGATCGGATCGCCTTTTTTAGCGCGGCCTGCGCCCAACACCACCGCCGTCAAGCCGACCTCCAGCGCATCTACCCGTGCGATATATCCGCCGCGCGGCGACGGCACGTCGCGGACGATCGACGCGCGCGGCAGCCGATCCGGCTGTTCGACCTGCGGCACATCGCCGCCCTGCGCCTGCACCAGCGCGACGAACTTCTGCCAGGCGCGCCCATCGCGCACAAGCGATTCGGCCAGCCGCCGGCCTTCGTCCACTGATGCGGCCTTCGATCCCAACCGCAGCATGTGCGCGGCGATGGTCAGACAATGTTCGGTGAAATCGGCTGGGCCGTGAGCGTGCAGCGTGTCGATCGCCTCACGCACTTCGAGCGCGTTGCCTACCATGTGGCCCAGCGGCTGGTTCATGTCACTGATCAGCGCGACGATGCGCCGCTCGAGCAGCTGTCCGATGTCGACCATGATCGCTGCCAAATCGCGCGCGTCGGCTTCCGTCTTCATGAACGCGCCCGATCCGGTCTTCACGTCCAACACGATCGCATCCGCGCCGCCGGCGATCTTCTTGCTCATGATGCTGCCGGCGATCAGCGGGAGCGAGGGGACGGTGCCGGTCACGTCGCGCAGCGCGTAAAGTTTGCCGTCGGCCGGCGCCAAATCGACCGACTGGCCGCTGAGCACAATGCCGATACGCTTGAGCTGGGCGCGGAACTCCTCCTCGCTCAGGCCGGCGCGGTAGCCGCGGATCGATTCGAGCTTGTCGAGCGTGCCGCCAGAGAAGGACAAACCGCGCCCGCTCATTTTGCCGACGGGCAGCCCGCTCGCGGCGACGATCGGCGCGACGACCAGGCTGACCTTGTCGCCGACGCCGCCGCTCGAATGTTTGTCGACGACAAAGGGCGCCACGTCGTGCAGGTCGAGCACCCGGCCGGAATGCGCCATCGCCAGCGTCAGGTCGGTCGTCTCACGCGCGGTCATCCCGCGTAACAACACCGCCATGCACCACGCCGCGGCCTGGTAATCGGGTATCTCGCCGCGCGTATAGCCGTTGACGAAGAACTCGATCTCCTCGTGGGTCAGTTCGTTCCCGTCGCGTTTCTTTTCGATGATGTCTACGGCGCGCATATCACGTCTTTCTTGTGCGAAGTGCCTTTTTCGGTTCGAGTAAAACAAACTGCCGAGGTCTTGTCCTGACCCGCGCGAGGAGTGGGTCATCGGGCAGCGGCACTCTTGCCAGCTCTTTAGGCTCAATCTTATGGAGGCCTCCGCCGTAAGTGCGGCCCTCGTAGAGAAGATGTTCGTGACTGGCTCGTTTCAACAGTTGGAATAGGGCATCCAGAAGATTCGAGTCTTCCTCAGCAGCACGCTGTATGGATTGTGTGGGATACAGCATCAAATAAACGTTTGGGGCAGTTGCCTGAGAGTTGTTGCGAAAAAAACGAATTCCAGAGGTGTCTTGCCTGTTACGCGACATGTAACTGCACACAATAGGCGCTGCTGGACGGTATTCTTGTTTGAACCAGGGCGCGCGATGGCTTGGGATGTATCGCTCGGCAAAACCCTGTGCTTTACCCTCGTTCAAATAAGCCCGAAGCGTGGGATAGCGTTCAACTTCGTTTTCGTCGAGGTTGCAGTCTAACAGCACCGAGGATGGCTCAATGAGGGGATAACCATCTACATCGGCATAGATCACGTCGTGAGTCAAGAATCTTGGACTGGGCAGAATCGGGCGCAGGAACTGCTCAGGCAATCCTTTCTCGCGCGCCGCCTGACGGCTCAGAATGAAGAACTCGTTTGCGCCTGTCGCCAGCCCGCGTCGAATGTCGAACAAATCTCCGATGTAAGTTGTCGCGTTCAGCCGATCAACGCTCCGCAGCGCATAGTGTAACGGCTTGCTTGGCAGTGATGTCCACTTGCTAATATCTGCCAGCTGCTGTTGTCGGATGTGCTTCGACAGGCGGGGTGCCTTCAGTGTGCCTCCGAGCGAAAAAGTCACTTCGTGTCCAGTCGGGTGTCTGCGTTTCTGGAAGACAAGCACGGCTGAAGAAACCAGGGCGTCATCAAATTGGACATCTTCCGAATGAAAGCGGTGAACATGATGCAAAGTGACCTGCTCAGTAAGATAACGCTTTATGACTTCTCCGTAGTTAACATCCATAAATTCGGAGGGAGTGAGCCAAACGCCAAACCCATCATCGGCCAGCCAGCGGTGAGCCATCAACAGAAAGTGGCAGTACAGACCGGCCAGGCCGCTAATTTTTAGCCCAACAGCAGACCTAGTTCTCTCTTGTAACAGCTGTTTGGTGGTTTTGTCGAGATGATGATGGCGGACGTAAGGCGGGTTGGCGATGAGCAAGTTGATTTGGGGGGTATCCGGGAAGGGCAATCGCGTGAAGTCCGCTTCGACCACTTCGAGTCCCCAGGCACTCCATATCTCCCCGGCAACCGACGCAATGTACGGGTCGATTTCGATGCCAACTGCGCTTTCGATGCGATCCTTTGGAAATGCGTGAAGCAGGGCTGAAACGAAAGCACCCGCGCCAACAGCCGGGTCGAGAAAGCGAATATCCTTTGCGGGAGTAAGCCAGTTATCTCTGACAAATTCAACGATTTCGAGCGCGAGCGAGAAGGGAGTAGCGTACTGCCCCATTGCATTACGCTCTGATGCGCTCTTGAGGCTATCCAGTTTTGCCTGGGCGGCCTGGCGCTTAAATTCAGCCTGCTGAAGGTCTTCTCGCATCATATCCCAATTATCTCCAAGTCATCGATGCGATGTTCCCAAACCCAGTCGATCCCCTCTGCCGCTTCATAACCCAGATACCCCGTATCAAAGTATCCGCATAGAAACAAAATGTACGGTAGGCTCTCTCCATAACGGGCCCTCAATTGTTTTATTTTAGTCGCTTCTTCTTTGCGCCGCTTGTTCGTATTCGTAAAATCGCCAGCAGACTTGGCCTCAATTAAGACCGGAAAACCGCTCGGGTGAGGTTTACGTGGCCGAATGACGACGTCAATAGGCACGTTGACTGTTCGCTCGACGCCGGCCGCTACATTCACCCGGAAAGCAAAAGTGCCAGGTGGCATATCAATGAAAGTCCTGCCTGGAGCTCGGGGCGCTTGGGTATAGCCCCGCTTGCGCAAGTATTTTGCAATCAGAGTGAGTTGTCGCTGCTCTTGAGCATTGCGGATGATGGGGTCAGAAACGGCGCCGCATAGACGATCAGCAACGATGGTAGACGCTCGATATCGTTCAATATCTGTGGGTTGAGTTTTCTGTTTCAGCCATGGAAAGATGTCGTGGTCAAGCAGCTTGATCAGGACTTTGGCGATGGCCTGTAATTGTGCGGTCAACGCTTTTTCATTTATGCGCAACGGAAGCTTGCCTTCCTCCATCAATAGAATCAAGTGCTTATTAGCATAAGCCAATCCTACTAACCGATCTCGCGCAACAGGCGGAGCAGTGGACATCCGCAAGACAGGCAGCAGGGAGGGGTGAGCTTTCAAGATCGCTGGATTCAGCACTGTGAGGTCGTTCGTAAGCCGAATGGCTTCCTGCACGCGCTCCGTTGTTTTTATCCGCGTATCTCGATATGCCTTTGGCCCAAAACGCATAAACCAATCGTTGTAGAGATCTACTGACGCAGCGACGTCCACCTTCCACAAATGAGGTTTATCTGCGTTGATGGGCATCGCTTCCCTCAAAATCTAGCTCACACCCCACTCGACCGGGAGCAGCTGAGCTCGAACAGTCGCTCGGCGGCATCGGGTATGGGGACATGGAAGCGCACGCGCACGCTGACCGGGTCGCGTTTATTGAGCTGCAGCGCATCGATCCAAGCCTTGGGCATCAACAGCGCTCGAGCCATGTAACGTACTTCATCCGGCATGAAACCGGCATCGCCCACCCAGCCGCGCTGGCGCGCCCAGTCACAGCCCCCCAGGTAGCGCGCGACCAAACGCGCAATCGTCGGGCGCGCCGCGTAGCGTTCGCGCAGGTCGAACGATTGCAGCGACAAATCAGACAGGTCGGGTTTCCACAGATCGCCGGCTGGTTGGCGCAGGATGTCCTCAATCGGGACCGGCGGTCGTGCGACGCCGTGCAGTCGCAGCAGTTCCATCGCCGCTGCGTCAAGTTCGGCGCGGCGAACCTCAGTGAGCGTCTTCGGTGGATTCATAGGTGCGGGAAACGCGCAAGTGATTATACTCCGGTTGGAAAGAACAGGAAATCTCGAATCAAAATAAGAATCCCCCGGTGTGGCCGGGGGATTTGAGTCGGCGATGCCGATCGTCATTCGCTGACGGTGAGAGCAGCGACCATGCCGGCTTCTTTGTGACCGGCGACGTCGCAAACGATCTCGTACGCGCCAGCAGCGGATGGCTTCACTTTGGCGGTGGCGCTCGATCCGACGGCGATGGTGGTGCGGATCAGCTCGGCGCCGGACGAGTCGAACACGACGAAGTTATGCTCCAGCGTGCCTTTGTTGGTGATGGTGAAGGTAACTTCTTCACCGACCTTGGCGGTGAACGCGTTGGGCGTGAAAGTGAATTCGGCCGCATCGACCGTGATAGCCGTGGCCGACGGGGCGGGGGTCGCGCCACCGCCGCAGGCGCTGAGCGCCAGCGCAGCGATCAGCGTGACGAGAACGATTGGTGAGTAGCGGCGAATCATTTAGAGGTCCTCCCATTTCAGGTGATTTTCTGAACAACGGGTTGGATTATAGCACTGCCGATCGACTTTGTCACATGAGGGAAGGATGAGGGATGAATGCTGAGTGACGAAGAACGTGATGGGTGGCGAGTGATACGATAGCCGATATACGATTAGCGTCTCCGCCGAAATCAGTTACGCTTGCCGCATGAG
>JBOGUH010000204.1:0-3167 GCA_050695975.1 Anaerolineae bacterium | reverse complement strand
CGTAAGACCAACACCACCTCTTCGATCTGCGTCACGGTCAGGCGCGCCGTGGTTTCGTTCCAATCCCCTAGCTCATCGATGAGCACTTCCGCTTCGGCCAGTCACTCGGCCTTCAGGTCGGCGCGATTGCGTTTCAGGGGTAGCCGCCAGCCAGAGGTGCGATCGTGATCCCAAAAGCTGCCCTCGAACTGAAATGTGCCCTTGCATCGGGACACAGATCGATTACAATCTGCCGACGTGAAGGAGATGAATGCGCACTTACTCGCAAGCGATAGACTACCTGGCCGGTTTCATCAATTACGAGCGGCGTAAGCTGCCGGCCTATTCGACCGAGACGCTCAACCTCGACCGCGTGCGCGACCTGCTCAACCGGCTGGGCGATCCGCATCGGGCTTATCCGACGATCCACATTGCCGGCACCAAAGGCAAAGGCTCGACGTCGGCAATGATCGAGGCCATCCTGCGCGCGGCCGGTTATCGGACCGGACTATTCACCTCGCCGCACCTGCATACCCTCCGCGAGCGGATGCGCGTGAACGGCGAGCCGATCTCGCGCGACGGGTTTGCCGCGCTGGTCGATGCGATCGAGCCGCACGTCGCCGCCGTGGCCGGCGCCACCTGGTTCGAGATCATAACCGCGCTCGGCTTCCTGCATTTCGCCCGCTCGACGATCGACGTCGGGGTCATCGAAGTTGGCTTGGGCGGCCGTTTCGACGCGACGAACGTGCTCATGCCGCTCGTGTCTGTGATTACGTCGCTGAGCATGGATCACATGGCCTGGCTGGGCGATACGCTGGAGCAGATCGCTTTCGAAAAAGCCGGCATCATCACGCCCGGCGCGCCGGTCGTCAGTGCGCCGCAGAGAGCCACTGCACTGGCGGTTATCGAGCGAGTCGCCGCCGAGCGCGGCGCGCCGCTCAGCGTCGTGGGACGGGATGTTGCGTTTGAGTTTTTGTCAGCCACGCTGGATGGACAGGAGTTCAAGCTCAGTAGGGGTAACAGTATGGGTAACAGTATGGGTAACAGTAGTGACGACTTTAGTCGTCCAAGCGCGCCGGCGACTGACCCCACAGGGGCGCTTCGCAGAGTCGCTACTACGTTCAGGATTCCGTTATTGGGCGCGCACCAGATCACCAACGCAGCCGTCGCTGTTACGGCGATCCGGCAAGCGGAGGGACTCTCAATTACCGACGAATCGCTCACGCGCGGATTGGAGACTGTCCAGTGGCCAGGCCGTTTCGAGATCGCCCGGCGCGATCCGCCGCTGATCTTCGACGCCGCCCACAATGCGGACTCGGCCGAGAAGCTGGCCGCGGCGCTCGAAGCGGTGTTCCCGGGCCGCCGCTGGACGCTGGTCTTCGGCGCGTTGTCCGACAAAGATATCACCGGAATGTTGGATGCGCTATTGCCGCGAGCCGATCCGGTCATCGTCACACGCGCACATCACGTTCGCGCTGCCAACATCGAACACATCGCCGACTTGGTGGCCGAGCGGCAGCGTTCGGCGCTGATCGCGCCGAGTGTAAAGGATGCTCTCGAGCGAGCGCTCGCGACCGATGCGCCCGTGATCGTCACCGGATCGCTCACCGTCATCGGCGAAGCACGCGAGGCGTGGTCCGCGCACATCGGCGCGCCGCCGCCGGATCGAGACGAGTGATCGGTTTGGCAATGGACCGAGTTTGAGATAGAATCGCAGGCAGCAGCGAAGCCAGCATTAGATCTACGCCGGAGGATGAGTGTCCCAGCATCAGAGTGACGGCGGTCAGGGCCAGGCCGCGTTTGACGACGTGTACCCGCCGGGGATGGGCGAGTTCTTCCAGCCCGCCCTGCGCCCGCGCGCGTACCAGGGGCTGATCGAACTTCCGCTTCTGCCGATTCGCGACACGGTCGTCTTTCCGCGTCTCGTCACCCCCTTGTTCGTCGGCCGCGACCGATCGATGAAAGCGGTCGAAGCGGCGCAGGCCGCCGACAAGAGCCTGATCGTCGTCACGCAGCGCGACGCCGAAGCGGAGGAGCCGCGGCCGGAAGACCTGTACGTCATCGGCTGTGACGTCAACATCGTCCGCACGCTGCGCATGCCTGACGGCACGACCAGCATCCTGACCCAGGGCCAACGCCGCGCCGAGATTGTCGAGTTCGTCCAGACCGAACCGTACTTCCGCGTGCGCGCGCGACTGCTGGACGAGCCGAGCGACAAACCGCCGGCGACCGAAGCGCTGATGCGCGCCGTGCTGGCGCTGTTCGAAAAAGTCGTCAACCTCAACCGCAGTCTCCCCGAAGATGCCTACGTCTACGCGATGAACATCGAGGAGCCGGGCTGGCTGGCCGATCTGGTCGCGTCGACGATCGATATCGACATCGCCGAGCGGCAGCACATCCTGGAGGTATTCGACCCGGCGGCGCGGCTGCAGGCGCTGTCGATCCGCCTGGCCAAGAAACTCGACGTCCTCGAACTCGAAGATCAGATCCACTCCCGCGTGCAGCGCGAAGTCGATCGATCGCAGCGCGAGTTCTACCTGCGCCAGCAGATGAAGGCGATCCAGACCGAACTGGGCGAGAGCGACCTGCAGGCGCAGGAAGTCACCGAGCTGCGTGAGAAGATCGCCGCCAAGGGCCTGCCCGACGAAACGCGCGCCAAGGCGAACCGGGAACTCGAACGTCTCCAGCAAATGCCGATGATGGCGCCCGAGGTCGGCATCATCCGCACCTACCTCGATTGGATCCTCGATTTGCCGTGGAGCGAGACTTCCCCGGACAACCTCGACGTGACGCACGCGGCGAAGGTGCTCGACCAGCGCCATTACGGGCTGCCCAAAGCGAAAGAGCGTATTCTGGAATTTATCGCCGTGCGCCGGCTGGCCGCCGACAAGATGCGCAGCCCGATCCTGTGCTTCGTCGGTCCGCCCGGCACCGGCAAGACCTCGCTCGGCAAATCGATCGCCGAAGCGCTCGGCCGCAAGTTCGTGCGAGTCAGCCTGGGCGGCATTCGTGACGAGGCCGAGATTCGCGGTCACCGGCGGACGTACATCGGCGCGCTGCCGGGTCGGATCGTGCAGGGCATACGGAAGGTCGGCACCAAGAACCCGGTCTTTATGCTCGACGAGATCGACAAGCTGGGAACGGATTTCCGCGGCGATCCGGCCGCGGCGTTGCTCGAGGTGCTCGAC
>JBOGUH010000203.1:0-2218 GCA_050695975.1 Anaerolineae bacterium | reverse complement strand
GATCGCCCTCGCTCAAGAAGCGGCCGACGACCACCGGCCACGATCGCGCCGGGCTGTACTCCGGCGTCGCGCCGCTGGCGACCGTCCGCCGCGAATTGCCCCGGGTGGACACAACGGCGACCGACTGCTTTTCGGGCGCGACGAGCTTCACGTCGGGGGCGAGCCGCGGATCGCGCAGCGCGTCCGCATCGCGTTCGGTCAGCGCCGGGCCCAGCACCGTGCTGCCTTGCACGATCTGCTTCGGCCCGCTGCCGGCCGTCTCTTCCGGCGATCCGGGCAGCACGAACAGCAGGTTCGTGCCGATGCTGCTGAACGCATCCGCAATGTAATCTTCCACACCGCGCCCGACCGACAGCAGCGTGATCACCGCCGATACGCCAATGATGATGCCCAGCATCGTCAGCGCCGAGCGCAGCCGGTTGGTCCGCAGCGCGCGGAACGCCATCTTCAGATTCTCAAGCAGTGAGGCGGTACGCAATCGAATCGGCCCCTGAGTTCCTTAAGTCCCGTCGCGAGGAACTTAGCCTGGATTTCTTATTGCCGCAGTTGCAAGTTGCACTGCGGCGGACCGGGCGGCAGTCCAACACATGCGGTGCAGTGCTCCCGCTGCCGCCCCAACATTCGGTATCCGGCGGATGCGGAAAATAGGCTTAGAGACTGTTTCTTAAAGGGTCAGTAACCTTGAAATGTCATGCTGAGCGAAGCGAAGCATCTCTGGCTGACCGCGTTTTACGGGGGATTTTGCTAGAGACCCTTCGCTGCGCTCAGAGCCTGCCGAAGGGGTGACAGGCTGCTTTTTGCGATTTAAGAAACACTCTCTAGGGAACTGAAGGAAATTCCTGGCGGATCCGGTTATCCGTTTATCCGTTCCCCATCCGTTGCCTCATCCCCGACGATCTGCCCATCGTGAAGGCGAACGACCCGCCGCGTCCGGGAAGCGACATTTGGATCATGGGTGACGAAGATGATCGTAATGCCATGTTCGGCATTCAGCCGTTGGAAGATCGACATGATCTCGCCGCCCGACTTGGAATCGAGGTTGCCGGTAGGCTCGTCGGCCAGGATGATCGAGGGATCGTTGACCAGCGCGCGGGCAATCGCCACCCGCTGCTGCTGTCCGCCCGACAGTTCGTTCGGCCGGTGGTCGACACGGTCGCCCAACGCCACCGCTTCTAGCGCAGCACGCGCGCGGGCGCGTCGATCGTGGGCGTTGGCATAGATCAGCGGCAGTTCCACGTTCTGCAACGCGCTCATGCGCGGCAGCAGGTTGAACGTCTGGAAGACGAACCCGATCTTGCGATTGCGAATCTCGGCCAGCGCATTGTCGTCCAACAGCTTCACGTCGACGCCGTCGAGCCGGTACACGCCGTCGGTGGCCTGGTCGAGGCAGCCGATCAAATTCATCAACGTCGACTTGCCCGAACCCGACGGCCCCATGATCGAAACCAGTTCGCCTTCGCGAATCGTGAGCGACACGCCGCGCAATGCGTGGACTTCGAGCGCGCCCATCGTATACGTCTTGACCAGGTCTTCGATTTCGATAACCGTTTTTCCAGACAAAGCTTAGCCTCGCGAAAACAGACCTCACCCGCCGAGCGGGAGGAGCGGGTTGCCCGGCATAATGATCAGCACGTCGCCTTCGTTCAGACCCTGCAGCACCTCACTCTCGGCGTCGTTGCGCAGGCCGCTGATAATCTCGACTTCCTCAATTTGGTCGCTGCGTTTCACGTTCACATAGGCCCGGCCGGTTGTGCGCTCAATGCGGATGAATCGGTTGGGAACCACCAGAACATCGTCTCGCACGTCCGTGATGATCTCGACGATGGCGCTCATGCCCGCGCGGATCGGCGCGTCAGTCGGATCGATCCCGATGGTGACGACGTAAGACACGACGCCGGCGCTCTCGCGCGCCGTCGGCGCGATGCGATCGACCACACCGCTGACGGGGACGCCCGGCAGCGCATCGACGTCCAGCTCAACCGTCAGCCCTTCCGACAACTTGCCCACGTCGATTTCGTCCACGCCGACATCAATGTGAAACGCGGTCAGATCGGCCACGACGATCGCCGGCTGCGGGCTTGCCCCGACGGCCTGTCCGGGCACGATGGTCACTACGGCGACCGTCCCGTTGAAAGGCGCTACCAGGGTCGCGTGTTCCAGTCGGGTTCTGGCCAGGGCGAGAGTCAGTTCAGCCTGGCGCAGCTGCGCGACCGCCAGC
>JBOGUH010000202.1:0-2005 GCA_050695975.1 Anaerolineae bacterium | reverse complement strand
CAGCAACAACACAAGCCGCGATATTGCACATCTTAACCATGCCATCGATTTCCTCCCGATCAGGCTGTCCGCCGCCGCACCCGGTACGGCGCGTGGCTCACACGGCCGGGCAGCTCGGCCAATGACTACGATCGCTTGGCGATCTTCTGCTTGATCGCGACGATCTCGGGAACGCTGAGATCGGCGAGCGTCTGCGTCTCGATGATGCCCAGCGCCTTCTCCTGCGCCGCGCGCCAGCGGGCCAGGCGATCTTTCACCTGCGCCTCATAACCTTCAACAGAGGGATCGTAAAAATATGTGCCGAGCAGCGCGGTGGGTAGATACTGCTGGCCGACGTGATGGCCGGGGAGTTCGTGCGGGTAAAGGTAGCCTTCGCCGTGACCGAGGCCCTTCGCGTCGCGGTTCGCGTCCTGCAAGTGCTTCGGCACGTCCACCTTGCCTTCCTCTTCCACTTTGGCATACGCCTTGAAGTACGCGCCGGCGCTGTTCGACTTCGGCGCGGTGGCAAGGTACAATGTCGCTTCGACGATAGGATACACGCCTTCGGGCAAGCCGACATACTCGAACGCCTGCGCGGCGGCGTTGGCGACGACGAGGCCCATTGGATCGGCCAGCCCGATGTCTTCGCCCGCCAGGATCAATAGTCGGCGCAAGATGAAGCGCGGGCTTTCCCCGGCATACAACATCTTGGCCAGCCAGTACAGCGCCGCGTCGGGGTCCGATCCGCGCACCGACTTGATGAACGCGCTGATCGTGTCGTAGTGCGCATCGCCGTCCTTGTCGTACAGGATCGCGCGGCGCTGGATCGACTCCTGCGCGACTTCGAGCGTGATGTGGATGACGCCGTTCGCGCTGGGAAGCGTCGACTCGACGGCGAGTTCGAGCGCGTTCAGCGCGTTGCGCGCGTCGCCGCCGGCGATGTTGACCAGATGCGCCAGCGCGTCGTCGTCGATCTGCGCATTCCGCTCACCATAGCCGCGTTCGGGATCAGCCAGCGCGCGGAGCAGGACGGTCTCAACATCGGCGTCGGTCAATGCTTTGAGTTGGAAGATGCGCGAACGCGAGACGAGCGCGGAGATCACTTCGAAGTACGGGTTCTCGGTCGTCGCGCCGATCAGCACGACGGCGCCGTTTTCGACGTGAGGCAGGAGCGCATCTTGTTGGGCTTTATTCCAACGATGCACTTCATCTACAAACAACGTGGTGCGTGTTCCGTGCAGCTTGCGGCGTTCCTGGGCTTCGCCGATGACACGGCGCAATTCGGCGACGCCGGCCAGCACGGCGCTGATCGTCTCGAAGTGTGACCGGGTGGAGTTGGCGATGATCTGCGCAAGCGTGGTCTTGCCTGTTCCCGGCGGGCCCCACAAGATGATGGAGGAGAACAGCTTGTCCGCTTCAATCGCGCGGCGCAGCAATCGGCCCGGCCCGACGATGTCTTCCTGCCCGACGAACTCATCGAGCGCGCGCGGGCGCATCCGCGCGGCGAGCGGCGCTTCGGTGGCCAGGCGTTCTTTCAGGGCGTGGTCAAACAAGTCCATACCCGTGAGTATACCATGACCAAGTAAAGACACATGCGCCGTTATACGCCATGAGGAGTTTATGCTATACTCTTTGCATGGCTTTTCAGATCCGTTTCTCGCCGGAGGTTCGTGAGCATCTCAAAAGCCTTTCGTCACGCGAGCAGGTGAAGCTATGACAACTGTTACACTAGAAAAAGATAGACTGACGCTCCAGGAATTGGCTGAACTGGCGCAAAATGGTCCGGTATTAGTCACCGAACACGGCCAACCGGTAATAGCCGTGATTGCGTTAGATGAGGCTGAGGCTGAAGCGTGGCTGATGGGCCAGAATGAAGAGTTGATGGAAATGGTTGAGCGGTCGCGTCGACGATTGCGCGAAGAGGGAGGCCTATCGCTGAAAGAAATACGAGAAGAATTTGGGCTACAACATGACTGAGCGACATCGAACTAAGAAAGTCTTGAAGGAAGTTCGGCAACTGGCATTT
>JBOGUH010000201.1:0-3678 GCA_050695975.1 Anaerolineae bacterium | reverse complement strand
GATGTGCAGGGCGTGACCTACGACACGATGCTGGCCGAATTTCTGATCGATCCGAGCGCGCGGCTCGGCTTGAAATCGCTGGCCAAGTCGCGCCTCGGCATCGAGATGACCGAGATCGCCGATCTGATCGGCACCGGCAAGAAGCAGATCACGATGGATCAGGTTCCCATCGAAGACGCCGCGCCGTACGCCGCCGCCGATGTGGATATGACGCTGCGGCTGATGAAGGCGCAGGAGCCCGAACTCAAGCGGCTCGGCCTGCGTCCGCTGCTCGGCGAAGTCGAGATGCCGCTGCTGCCGGTGCTGCTCGACATGGAGCTGGCCGGGGTGTTGATCGATGCACGTCTGCTCAAGAAAATGTCGGATCGGCTGGCCAAGCGGCTGGCGCAAATCGAGGAAGAGGTATACGGTCTGGTCGGCATGCCGTTCAATATCAACTCGCCGACCCAGCTCGCCGATGCGCTGTTCGGCAAGCTCCAGTTGAAAGCGCCGGGCAGTCGCAAGACTGCCACCGGCAAGGTCTCTGTCGCCGCCGACGTGCTGGACTCGATGCGCGGGATGCACGCGGTCATCGATCCGATCCTCGAACACCGGCAGCTGTCCAAACTCAAAAGCACCTACCTCGACGCGCTGCCGGCGCTGGTCAACCCGGCGACCGGCCGCGTCCACACCTCGTTCAACCAGGCCGGCGCGGTGAGCGGGCGGGTAGCATCTCAGGATCCAAACTTACAAAATATTCCCATCCGCACCGACCTGGGCCGCGAAGTGCGCAAGGCCTTCGTCGTGCCGGATGGCTGGAAGCTGATCGCCGCCGATTACTCGCAAGTGGAGCTGCGCATCGCCGCACATATCTCGAACGACCCCGGCCTGCGCGCCGCCTACAAGGCCGACCAGGATATCCATCGCGCGACTGCCGCCAAAGTCCTCAGCATCCTGCCCGAAAGAGTGACCGCCGACCAACGCTCGTTCGCCAAGAGGGTGAACTTCGGTTTACTTTATGGCATGGGCGCACAATCGCTCGCCCAGCAGGCCGGTATCTCAATGAAAGAGGCGCAGAAATTCGTCGACGCCTACTTCGCCGGCTTCCCCAACGTCAAGAAGTATATCGACGAGACCAAGCGCAAGGCCAAAGACGAAGGCTACGTCGAGACCTTACTCGGCCGGCGGCGCTATTTCCCGATCCTCGGCACGCGCACCACAGACGCGCGCACCAACATCATGCAGCGCACCGCCGAACGCGAGGCGATCAACCATCCGGTGCAAGGTTCGGCCGCCGACATCCTCAAGATCGCGATGATCCGCATCCACGCCGCGCTCAAGCAAAAGAAATACAAAGCCCGGCTGCTCCTCCAGGTCCACGACGAGCTCCTCCTCGAAGCGCCGGGCGCGGAAGTGAAGGCGGTCACCCAGCTGGTGAAGGAGATCATGGAAGGCGCGTACCCGCTCGACCCGCCGTTGAAGGTGGAGGTGGGTGTGGGGTTGAATTGGGATGAGGTGAAGTAAAACGTGAAGCGTGAGGCGTGAGGAGTGAAGCGTGAGCGAATCGGATGGATGTGTGCGACTTGACAGCGAGTCCGATTGCCGATACGATCGTCGCACACTGGAGAGAGATGCATGGTCGAGATTACGATTGAGGTTCCAGAATCACTTGCCGAACGCCTGGCGTCGGTTCGGGCGCGTCTGCCCGAAGTGCTGGCGCGCGGGTTGGACAATCTTTCGCCGCTGCCCAACCAAGTCTACCGCTATGTCCTGGAATTTCTGGTCAGCCACCCTTCCCCCGAAGCCGTGCTGAACTTTGCGCCGACGCCCGAAATGCGGGAGCGAGTCAACGAACTGCTGGAAAAGAGTCGCGCCGATCGCCTCACCCCGGCCGAATCAGCCGAGCTGGACGAGTATGTTCGCATTGACCATTTGATCACGATGCTCAAGGCACAAACTCTGCCCTACCTGCCAGCGACCTCGTGATGTCAAACCCGGTTCCCGCTGTCCTGCGCAGCGCCGTGATCGAACGCGCCAGAGGTCGATGCGAGTATTGCCACAAGCCTCAGATCAGCTTCTTCCCTCACGAGGTCGATCACGTCGTCGCGCTCAAGCGTAGCGGCGCGACGACGCTGGAAAACCTGGCCTTCGCTTGCTTTCAATGCAACCGCTACAAAGGCAGCGATCTCTCTTCTATCGATCCACACACCGGCGCGATTACGCCGCTCTTCAATCCCCGTACCCAGCTGTGGACAGAACATTTCCGGTTTGACGGCGCGACCATTACCCCGCTCACACCAGAGGGCCGCGCCACAAGTGTTCCTGTTGCGCCTGAACGACCTCGAACGGACGCAGGAGCGCGCTGCGTTGAAAGTGGGAGAGTAGAAGTATGGCAGCTCCCCAGCAAGTCCTCGACCTGATCGAGCGCTTCGAGCGCAACCGCGCAGCTTATCAATCCGGCCAGTTCAACGAAACGCAGGTGCGGCGTGAATTCATCGACCCATTCTTCAAGGCGCTGGGCTGGGACGTAGACAACGAGAGGGGCTACGCCGAAGCGTACAAGGACGTGATCCACGAGGACGCCATCAAGGTCGGCGGCGCGACCAAGGCCCCGGACTACTGCTTCCGCATCGGTGGCGCCCGCAAGTTTTTCGTCGAGGCCAAAAAGCCCTCGGTCAATCTCAAGGACGACGTCAGCCCCGCCTTTCAACTCCGCCGCTACGCGTGGTCGGCTAAGCTGCCGCTCAGCATCCTCACCGATTTCGAGGAGTTCGCCGTCTACGATTGCCGGAGCAAGCCGGTCAAAACCGACAAGCCCACCACTGCGCGCACGCTCTATCTCACTTATGCCGAATACAGTGATCGCTGGGACGACATCGCCTCGGTCTTCTCGCGCGACGCCGTGCTCAAAGGCTCGTTCGACAAGTACGCCGAATCGAGTAAGGCGAAGAAAGGCACCGCCGAGGTCGATGCCGCTTTCCTGAAAGAGATCGAGTCGTGGCGCGACGTGCTCGCCCGGAACCTGGCGCTGCGCAATCCCGATCTGGCACAGCGCGAGCTGAACTTCGCCGTTCAGCGCGCGATCGACCGCATCATCTTCCTGCGCATCTGTGAGGATCGCGACATCGAGGTCTACGGGCGATTGATGGCGCTGCAGAACGGCGGCGACGTATACCAGCGGCTGTGCCAACTGTTCCGCCAGGCCGACGATCGCTATAACTCCGGCCTGTTCCATTTCCAGAAGGAGAAGGATCGGCCCGAGCCGCCTGACGACCTCACGCTCAACCTGGCGATCGACGACAAGCCGCTTAAGGATATTCTCAAGAGCCTGTACTATCCCGATAGCCCCTACGAGTTCTCCGTTCTCCCCGCCGACATCCTCGGCCAGGTGTACGAGCAGTTCCTGGGCAAGGTGATCCGCCTGACGGCCGGCCACCGCGCCGTCGTCGAAGACAAGCCCGAGGTCAAGAAGGCCGGCGGCGTTTATTACACGCCGACGTACATCGTCGATTACATCGTGAAGAATACCGTCGGCAAGCTGCTCGAAGGCAAGACGGAATGTGTCAACCGTTTGAGACAACTGGGCTAAGAATTTACAGTCGAATCGTAGCGAGTTGGTCGATATTCAAGGCTCCTTTCTGGATGAAAGGCTGTGGACTGCTAAGAAACACTGATGTCAAGCCGCACTGGGAACAACCT